>DAOVHJ010000288.1 GCA_030671945.1 Candidatus Heimdallarchaeota archaeon | reverse complement strand
GTTTGTGCTGTAAGAACAGGATGTGGAAAGAGTCAGACTAGTCGAAAAATCGCAGTCAGTCTTTCCAAAATGGGTCTAAAAGTAGTAGCCATTCGTCATCCTATGCCTTATGATCCTGACCTAAATTCACAAGCTTGTCAAAGATATGCAACCTTGGATGATTTAGACAAATACCGTTGTACAATTGAGGAAAGAGAGGAATACGAACCACTCATAATGAATGGTATTATACTCTATGCAGGCGTTGATTATGGACAGATTCTCAAAGAAGCAGAGAAAGAAGCTGATATTATTTTATGGGATGGAGGTAACAATGATTTTCCATTCTATAAATCAGATTTAGAAATTGTAGTAACAGATCCCCATCGACCTGGTCATGAAGTTAGTTATTATCCGGGTGAAGTTAATCTAAGAACTGCTGATGTTGTTATAATCAATAAAATGGAAACTGCTGATAGAGAAAACATTGCTATTGTAAGATCAAATATTGCAAAATACAATCCAAAAGCAACTGTAATTGATGGAGCTTCTCCTTTGACTGTTGAAGGTTATGAGAAGATCAAAGGTAAACGAGTGCTTGTAGTAGAAGATGGTCCAACTCTAACCCATGGTGATATGGAATATGGTGCTGGAGCAATTGCAGCTTGGAAATTCGGAGCTAAGGAGCTCATAGATCCAAGACCAAAAGCAGTTGGATCCATAAAAGCAACTTTTGAAAAGTATGATCACTTAGGAATTATCCTTCCAGCAATGGGTTATGGTCAGAAACAAGTCGACGAACTTGAGAAAACAATTAATGACATTGATTGTGATTTAGTTTTGATAGGAACACCAATCGATTTGACACGAATCGTCAAAATAAAGCATGAAACTGTTAGAGTAAAGTATGACTTACAAGAAATTGGTCATCCCGATTTGATGGACGTCCTTAAACCATTCTTGAAGAAAAAAGGATTACTGAAAAAGTAGATTAGTAAAGGCGGTTAGAGGTTTTTCTCTCCGTCACTTTATTTTCTTTTCTTTTTGCAATTTTTGGCAAATGTTTTTCGAAGAATTTTGATTTGTTGTGAGATGTCTTCTTGTGGTTTTGTACCCTTTATGTTCATTATTGAACCATCTTTAATTGCAAAAAGTATTGAGAGAATTCGTAGATCACCAAGTCCTGCTAGAGTAGCATAACCCTTATTCGCAACTTCAATACAAAGCTTCTTGACTGCTTTGCATTTTTCTTTACAATCGTCACAATCAGTAATTTCGGCATGAATATCATTGTTTTGCAAGTTGACTCGGAACACGATATCATGTCGTTTGAATAAGACTTCATGTTTCTCATTTACTTCAAAACCTTGTTTCTTTGCTATATCTTCTACTGTGTTTAAATCAAAACCAACTGGGATATAAGGTGTTGTTCGTGGCATATTGACAACAATATCTTCTACTAAATTCGTTAGTAAAATTGCAAGATCTTTTTGATTTGCCCATTGATGAAAAGAATAGATATCAAGATTCTTGTCTCGAAAGATTTTCCTAAATTTGGTTTTCATTCGAGAATAAGCTTTGGCATCATCAATTTTTGGAGTGAGTATTACCATTTCATGGGCTGCATTCAGTTTTTCTTGAGTAATTTCCAAAGCATCTTTCACAAAATTATGAGCATTCCTAGAACTGCACATGAAGATATATTTTCTCGCACCAACAAAATAGAAGGGCAAGATAACTCGATTCAAAGGAGTCCCTGTTATTGTTGTAACCCAGACTTGAAGATCAACTTCACCTCTAGTAGAGTTTGTTCGAAAAACAATCGGGTCTACTCCAATTAATTGAAGGAGGTTTCCTTTGTGATGAGCTGTAATCTCTCTAAGGGTCTCATGATAATGATCTTTCATAATGGTTGGTTCTAAAGTCACCATAACTTTCGTGAGAAATCTTACCATGAAATGCACCCGAACTATTCATTAACTGTCTGCTAATACAAACGTTAGTATTTAACAAATATTAATCTTTCAATCTCAGAATTAGAATAAAAGCTTTTTTTAATTTCGCTTGGTATGAGTGATTATGGATCAGCATTACCCAATCATCCCAGCAAATTCAATCCCATTCATAACTGTGGAACAAATGATTGAAGTAGACCGATTAATGATGGAAGAGTATCAGATATCTTTAGTTCAAATGATGGAGAATGCTGCTTATAATCTTGCTTTACTAAGTAAAACTCTTTATCCTGAAGTTGAGAATTTTATTATCTTAGCTGGTAAAGGAAATAATGGTGGAGGAGGATTAGGAGCTGCTCGTAGACTGCATAACTGGGGATTTTCTGTGACTGTTTTACTTGCAAGTGAAGAAGAGTCATTAAAAGCTGTTCCTGCTAAACAACTTGAAATATTAAAAAAGCTAAAAATCAGAATCTTGCACAAAAAAGATGATTTTGATAAACTACTTAGTAAAAAATCTGACAGAACACTAATAATTGATGCTTTATTGGGTTATAGTTTGAAAGGGAATCCTCGAGGTAATTATGAATATTTAATCAACAAAGCCAATGAATCCGATTTACCAATAATAAGTTTAGATATTCCTTCAGGTATAGAGGGTACTGAAGGATTATTACTCAAACCAGCAATTAAAGCAAATATAACTGTGACTTTAGCGTTACCTAAAACAGCTTTTCTAAATAAAACTGCCAAACCAAACCTTGGCAGATTATTTGTAGCAGACATTTCAGTACCAATTGAACTTTATGAAGAGATGGGTGTTAAAGTGAAAAAATCACTCTTTCATGGAAGTTCCATTGTCGAGATTAAACAAAAAAAAGAATGATGAATTAGCGGGTGTGTGCGGATTCGAACCACCGATCTATCTTTTTAGATAGCAAATATCTTAATCTGTTAGTTCTAATGATATGCTTTAAAACAGCTTTTTTATGCATGAAAAACCAAGATTTTTGGTTACGTATAATAAATTGATTGACCAATTCTGGTTGGTGAAGACATGGGTAAGACAACATTAGGAATAAAAATCATACTTATTCTCACTTTAATCAATATTTTATGTGTAACCTATTCAAACAACATTAGTGAGTCAAATGGTGATGTTAGTTCACACATCCCTGAATCTTGCACAATTTTCACAGCTACAATAGGTGAAAAGGTGTATTTTGGTAATAATGAGGATTACCTATATGATGAAACCTATGTGTGGCTTATTCCAAGTCAAGAGAGATATACTCAAGGAGAATATAAACAAATAAACGGTGCAATATTCTTCGGTTTCGATAACACTGGTGACAATTATGTAGATGGTTTTCCACAGGGAGGAATGAATGATAAGGGATTATGTTTTGATGGGAATGGATTGCCACCAACACCAATAAATTACACTCCAGGTTATACATATCCATATGCGCATCCTTTCTATGAAATTCTTTGGGACTATAGTACAGTAAATGAGACAATTGACTGGTTTTCAACTCATTATTTCGGAGTAAATATGGAGTGTCAACTTCATTTTGCTGATGCAACTGGAGATGCGGTTGTCGTCAGTGTAGATGCAGATGGAAATTTTACATTTACAAGAATTAATGACTCTTCACACTTAGTGTCAACAAATTTCAATTTAGCCAACATTGAAAATGGTTGGTATCCTTGTCAACGGTATAATACTGCCAGTTCTATGTTAGGTGATATTATAACTGAAGAAAGTCTAACAATTGAAGCATGTAGAGATGTGTTAGATGCTGTTCATAATGAAGGAGAATATAGAACAAGGTATAGTAATGTCTTTGACCTTGTAAACCAAGACATCTACATTT
>DAOVHJ010000291.1 GCA_030671945.1 Candidatus Heimdallarchaeota archaeon | reverse complement strand
GTTCAATTTCTTCTTCATTCTCTGGTTTAAGAGCATCAAAATAAGAAAGAATTTCCATTTCTAAATTCAATTCTTTCTGATAGATTCTTTCTGCTTCTTTATCCTTTGACAACTCTTTCAGGAATTTCTTTTTTGCTTTTAAAGCACTTTTTTCTGATGTATAGGGAATTTTACTCATAAGCATCCACACAATATTTGCTTAGATAAATCAAAGAGATTCTGAAATCTCTATTAGAGATCTTCACAGTAGAAATTTTGAATTACCCAAGTTTTAATGTCTAAGAGAAAACTAAGTTTCCCTCCAAGTTTAAAATAACTCCAGTTTATTTATATTTTATGGAAAAAGGGGCGAGACGAAAACAATAGTATATAAATTAATCCGACTAAATCTAACTACCAACAATTTTTGCTGGTTATAGATCAGGTCCTCTTGGAGTAATTGGTTGAATATTAGGGTTTATTTCTTAGTATAAATCCTTCAACCCATTAATAAGGAGTGTTTTATGAAAACAATAAACATTTTCAATAACAAGAACAAGTTCGAATATAATTATTTAAAACCATTATAGATTATTTTTCTGTGTTTATTCCCTATAAATTTCCAGATTAATTAAACTCCCCGTTTTTGTGGGATTTAAAAGCTCTGTTTTGTACTTTTTTGTCGATAGGGAAAAAGAAAAGTGGTCCGGCCTCGGAGATTCGAACTCCGGACATCTCGGTGTCCTGCCTTTGCAGTGAATACTGGCTGACTCCAGATCATCAATTCCTTGGAGCGACAAAGTCTACAGCCGAGCACTCTAGCCAAGCTGAGTTAAGGCCGGTTTCCTTACTCAGTTCTTTGAGTAGTCTTTTTTGTGAAATTCTCCATTTTAAAGATTTCTGTCTACTACAAAATTCACGATTGCTGATAAAAAACTAATTATTTGTATTAGTTGAAATTACCCAAAAACGCCTTTTGCTCTATCTGCCGGTTTCAAGCACAAATCTTTCAATTCTTTATCGATCATTTTCTTGATTTGTTTTAGTTCACTGGTCATCACTGGTGACTCAAGGATGACTCTATCAAGATCTATTTTCTTCTCGAGGTTGGCTAATCGTTTCTTTACTTCCGAAAAATCCGTTCCTTTTTCAGCTACTGTGTATAATAATAATTGCTCATTACTTCCTGGATCAAGGTCTTTGATGATTATCGAGTATCTTTTTAGTTTCATTTCTTCTGCTTCGTCATCAAATGCTGTTGCTGCAAAAGTTTGTATGGCTGTGAATAATCCTGTTCTGATGAATGGGTCAACCTCTTTTTCATCTGGATAATAAACGCTTCTAATTATGGGCATCCCATTTACTATTAATCCTGCTTCAATTACAGCCATTTTTGGTCTTAATCCTTTGGTTCGTAATTAGTTTGCCCTATAATTCTTTTCTCTATAAAAAAATATGCACTTTATTTTATATATACCCTCTGAACGATTTTTTAATAAATATTGAAATAAGTGAACAATAAATTATTAAACGCAAAAATGTTCTTGAATCAAAATTAACTTGGTGGTCTTGTTTTGAATGCTCGAAAAATCTTCTTAGCTGCTTGGGGACCTATAAAAACCATACTTATTATTTGGGGCTTTCTTCTCTTAATTATTACTTTTATTTTCTTCATATTTTTCGACGATAGCGGATTATTTAATCCTCTACAAGATTATCCTTTAACATTTAATGTTGTCTCAGCTATTGTTGCTGGATTTTTGTTTCTCTTTTGGTTAATTGTTTGGAATACTTTAATCAAAGCATTCTTCAAAGAAGATTTGCAATTCATGGAAAAGAATGGTCTAAAGTTGGCAGAAGGAAATGGTTGAGAGAAAAGTCATTTGGTTTGAAGTATTAACTCCAAAACAAGCAATGCTTTTTCTAGCATTTGGTGAAAAACTCAAAGAGTTTGGAATAGAAGCACATTATACCACTCTGAAACATGATTACATTGCAGATATCTTCAAACATCGAAATGTTTCTCCTGCTACTTTCGGGATATATGGTGGTAAAAGCTTAGCAGGCAAACTTATAGCAAGTGCTAAACGTGTGGTTGAATTAGCCGAACACATAGCTGATCTCAAACCAAAACCTTTAGCAGCAATTTCGTTTTCTTCTCCAGATGCTGCTCGAGTCGCTTTTGGTCTTGGTCTACCATTAATTCTGTTGAATGATACAGCTCATTCTATCCCCGTTGCTCGTTTAACCTTTTCACTTGCGAGATATTTAATAACACCTTCTTGTATTAACAAGAATGATTTCATTCGTTTAGGGGCTCAACCAGAAATAATTCATCAATATGCGGGAGTTGATGAAGTTGAATATATTACAGTTGAGAACTACAAACGCTTCTTGGAGAAAAGAGAAGAAAGTAATGAAGAAAGGTATCTGGTCTTTAGACCTGAAGAAAGCTTTGCTACATATATGAAGGATAAAAATGCAAAACCTTATCTTGAGGTACTGGAAGAGGCTGTGAAGCATTATTCTGGAAAGATTATAGTATTACCAAGATATGAAGCCCAAAAAGAAATTCTATTAGAAAAATTTGAAGATAAAATAATCATCCCTAAAACAGGATATCACTTTTTAGAATTATATTCCAATACTGATGTATTGATCACAGGCGGTGGGACAATGGCTCGAGAGTCTGCTCTCCTTGGCATTCCATCTATAACCTATTTCTGGCGTCATTTGGAACCACAACAATTCATAGAAGAGAAAGGTTTTCCGAGTTATTCAACTATAACAATTCCTGAAACCAAGAAAATCATCAAGAAGATTTGTTCTAATCCTAAAGAATACTTTGTCAATACTTCAAGAATGCTTCCCAAATTGGAAAAGCCGAGTATCAAAATTCTATCCTTGTTGAAAAATGATGAAGAATTCAAAGAGTATTTTGTCTAATAATTTCACTCAATTCTTATCAGGATTTGTGGATTTCTTTGCTTTTGGCATTCGAATCTTTTTTAGCGGAACAGGTCGTTCATCTCTTTTCTTATACGCTTTCCACCATCGTTTTGCTTTTGATGAAAATAGCGGATGCCTTCCACCAACCGGTATAGTTTCTTTCTTAAGAATCATGGAAATTACATCTTGCCAGGTTTCTGGTTCTACCAAAAAATCTGTCCAAGCATTTCCTATTTCTTCTGTGGAATGACCATCACTACCTGCAATCATTGGTAGGTCTAGTTTTATTGCTGCTTCAAACGCCAATTTATTGAAATGTTTGAATGTGATACAACCATTGATTACTTCTACTGCATCAATATTTAAGTCAAAAATTTCGTTTTTAATTCCATAACGAATATAATCAAAAGGATGAGATGCTACTGCAATTCCACCATTTCGATGTATAATATCGACTGTTTCTTTTGGAGTTAAGCCCATTTCGAATTCTCCGTCTGTCACTCCATAAGCAATGATGTGTCCTTTAGTCGTCGATATTTCAATCCCAGGAACGATTATTATGTCAGTCTCAATTTCTAAAGCTTTATGTAATCCACCAAAAGTATCATGATCAGTTATTCCGAGACCATCTAAGCCAATTTTTTCAGCGTGACGTATTAGTTCCTCTGCAGAATCTGTGCCATCCGAGTAATTCGTGTGAACGTGTAAGTCTATTTTCACCATGGAAATCAACTAGTGTTTTATATCTTGAATATGCAGTATATGTTTCTATTCAATTAGTTGTTATATTAGCGAACCCACTAAACGAGTTTTAAGAGCATCTGTTATGCG
>DAOVHJ010000164.1 GCA_030671945.1 Candidatus Heimdallarchaeota archaeon | reverse complement strand
TTCTAATTCTTTTTCTTTGTCTTGGTTGTAAAGTGTAAGTTTAAGAATATGTTTTCATTTATCTAGTCTAATATCGTTTCATTTTTTTGTACTTTGAATTTATTACCAATAGAATTAAGCACGAGTTTATGCCTAAAACTACACCCATTTGTTTTATACCTAAACTAATTGTTGTTGGTGGATTATAATCTATATCTGCTATGCCATTTCTAATTCTGATTATTGTGTGATTATATTCAACTAATGGCTCATAGCAATGAGCAAAAACCCAAATATCATATCTTCCATCTGGTAATTCCAATAAACCTTGCTCTGTGACACTTACCCAATATTTTATGTTTTTCTTAGTTATCCCTGGTTGGAACGTTTCATTACCTACCCAACATAGTCCACCAATCCAGGTATGATCATATGATTCATATTTACGATTATCAAATGAAATCGATGAATTTCCAAAAAAAGTACTTCCTGCATATGGAAAAGATAATGTAACTTCTTCATTATTGGGATTAGAGATTTCAAAAGCAATATTAAATTCGAAATTCGAATGGTTTTCATTTAAATATACAAGTTCTAATTTTGACCAACTAATGTTCGTTATATCTGTACTAAGTGATCTTGTAGTTTCTTCTGTTCCCTTACATTCGATTTGGTTTCCAACTAATAGAATTGTTCCAATTATAATGATTTGAAATCCTCTAGTTATCCCCTTCATAATCAATACTATGTATTGTGAGAACTAAAATTTTTTGTCTTGGTTGTAAAGTCTTAGTAGTTCATTTAATAATTCTTCATTAGTGAGTCCTGAACATCTCTCTGTTATTTCCCTATATTCTTATGATAAATTTTATTATTTGGAAAAGCTATAGTATATTGTACTGGGGTGGGCTTATATGACGAGAAAAAAACATTGTCACGTGTGTGGTTCTGAGCAATTAAGTGGAAGACGAAAGAATAGAGAAGTCAAACATAGTAAGGATAAGAAGCAGTTTTTCAAGAATATCTTCCGCAGCAAAAGATTAACTGGAGTATTTGCTTTAACAGTTTTTGTGCTCATTGCAGTACCTTCGATTGCTATACCCTTTGCTTCGAGAGCACAATTTCAAGGAGTACTCTTCTTAGAAAGCGTGAACATCTTCCAGTATGATCAAGATTATGACAAATTGGAAATATTTATGGAAGTTAGACAGGGACGAGTAAGCATAAAATACATCCATCTGTATTCAGTGGATAGATTAATCCACTATGATACAAGTGATTTTGATATGGAATACGGACAACACAGGAATTTCGTGCATACATTTTTCATTTTCAAAGAAGAACCTCCGCTGAATGATGGAATTGTCTTGCATATTGAATTCAAGTATAAAGACCAATGGATTACGCATCTGTTCTAATACTGTTTCATTTTAACCAAATTCTTAATAGAACTCCACAAGAAGAAAACTCAAAGCTTAGAGAGCGCATCAAGAATCCCTTACAGCGTAAGGGGAATCAGAAGACTGTATTTATAACTCCAGAATTTTCACACAACATTTTAAAATTTCTAACCTATAAAAAATAGTAACTTGGAGGATGAGGAGAAATGAGAATTAAGTTGAGTCACCAACCAAATTTAACAGCTGAAAAAGCAGCTGAAATTATCAGTAAACATTATGGATATCAAGTAGTTCAATACTCTAAAGAGATTATTGCTGTTGAAAAAAATACTTTTATTGCAGCGACATTACAAGTGAACCAAAAGGAAGACTACACAGAAATAATTACTCATGCAAATGTTTCGAGTAAGGGATTGAATCTTCTAATGTTATTTCTTTGCCTTTTCACTGGTGTAGGTTTATTAGTTAGCATAATATTGTTCCCTTTCCAATTGGGTTTCGCATTAAAGGTTGCAGATTTCATCAAAAGTAGTCCAGACTTTAATCCATAGAACAAGCCACAATCAGAGCAAGTCTTGAGTAGAAACTCACAAGAGGGGAATTCAAAATACTTGAGAACACCTCAAGAGAGAATCACATCCGAGGAATCAGAAGACCACAGCGTGGGCTTCCGAAGGTGGAAGCGTTCAGCGGTTCTCCTTGGTTCTTTCCTCTCTTTTAGTTTTGAACCATTAATTGGATTTTGAAGAAGATTAATGTTTTCTTAGACAGATTAGCTTTTATTCATTTAATTGACACACTGATGTTAGAAATAATAATAGAGTGTTAAACTCAAAAAGGGCATATTTTTAATTTCATAAGTCCATATTCATATAGACTATTAGCACTGAGTAAAGGAGGGGTCCTTTTTTGAGTTATTCAAATTTCATTTCAAAAACTGCTTTAGATAAAAATGGAGAAAAACTCGGGAAAATAATTAAAATAGAAGACTTGACAGGAAAAACGATCAAAAAACTGAAACCATATGCTATTGTTCGAGTGAAACGTTTTTTACAAAGAGAAATCCGAGTCCCAATTGACCTGGAAAAAGTGCTCAAAGAACAAGAAGGACAAGTGTTGTTTGATATTTCCAAAGAAGATTTTGATGAAGAGCTAAAACGAATGAAAATCTTAAGAAATGAACGTGAAACGTATGATGATTATGTGAGAGATAATTCCTTGGTGAGATCTGTGTCTTCTCAAGGAAGTCGTGATGTTAGACCAAGACCTCGTAGAAAGAAATAGTAAATATTGAATTCTTTCTCATTTCCTATTTTCAAAAGATAATTCATCCAGATATTTTCTTTAGTCCCTAATTAAACCACAGAAAATATTGTTATATAAGATATTAATTCTAATCTAAATGGAGGGAAATATTATGATCTATGAAAGAACTAAGAATAAAGGCATATTCATTAGCATTTTTATTTTTTCCATCATAAATTCTCTTGCTATATTATTTGCTCCATACAAAATTCATAGTGCTGGATTAAGGAATTATCTCTTCCTTTCTGGTATTGGTTTCCATCCAGAGTATGCCATTGCTATTGTTCTCCCCTTGTTTCTTGTTATCATGTCCTTAATTCTTATTCCTCTCTCTCTCCTAACTTACAGAAAGCAATTCACATCAATTGCTCTTCGAAATATGAGGAGATTGTCACTTAGTGGTTCTGTGATGGGGATTATTCTCTCAGTAGTGGTAATGTATTTTTTCGACCGAAATGTCTTTCCGGGGATAAATAGGTATACAGTAATTGTTGGACTTCCCTATGTTTACTTTATTCTCATTATAATTCTGAGTGCTGTAGCTTTAAGTAAGAAAAATATCCCAAAGTTGTTCTCTGAGATAGAAAATTAATCGAAAAAAGTTAGGGAGAATTTCTTGTGATTGAGTTATGACAATCAAAGAACAATATAAGAGAAGTTGATAAAAACACCACAATTTGTTTGAGCACTTTATGTTACTGTTTCAAACAACGAAGGAAGAATTCCACGAGCAATTTGTTTTCCTCAACATACTGACTTACTTCTCTTCCTCCATGTCCAATATCTCCGAATTCGTGATACTCGAAATCCTTGCCTTCTTCTTTTCCCAGATCAAGTAGTTTTTGTCGAAACATACGAGATTGACTGATTGTGCACCGGGGATCATTGACTCCTTGAATCATCAGGAGAGGGGCTTGAACTTTTTCTACATGATTCAGAGGGCTTCGATCCTCCCAGAGTTCTTTGTGCTCCTCATACTTCCCAAGTAAACCCTCAGTGTGTTGCTTATAACCGAGTGGCATCTCATCACAAAGAGTTTTCCAATGAGTGATACCATACAAGGCAACACCTGCAGCCCAATCATACTCTGCATACTTTGATAAGAGAATGTAGGTCATGAATCCCCCATATGATCCACCCCAAACACCAATACGTGAAGAATCAACATAGGGTAATGACTCAAGGTACTTTTTCCCAAACACATAATCCATGGCATCTCCACCGCCCAAATCCATCAAGTTTCCTTCGAGGAATTCTTTCCCGAAACCAATCGACCCACGGCAACTCGGACCGAGAACGACGAATCCTAATTGACTAAAGATTTGTAGGAGAGGAAGAAAGTACAAACTGATTTGTCCACCTGGACCACCAGGATGATACAATAATGCAGGGGCTCGTTCACCTTCTGCTAAAACTGGTTTGTAAAGGACAGCGTGAATTTCTAAACCATCAAAGGAAGGATATGTAACAGTATGTCCATCAAGAAATTGCTCTTTGGAGACACCAAGTTCTGGTTCTAAAAGAAGTGTTTCTTCATCTGTTGCTAAATTATACATCATAAGACTTATGGGAGTTTTAGGATCTGTGCGGCAATAAACAACGTGGGTATCATCCAAGCAAAGAGTTCCTTCTCGAACTACGCCACGAGTTTTCAAGACATTTTCTTCGCCAGTTTCAACATCGTAAATAACTGGGAACCGTTCGAGTCCTTGAAAACGAATAGTGAGTAATTTTGTATTATCTTGACTGAGTTCCATCCCAAATTCATCGTAGCGTTCATCCCCAAACCAAGTTACTTCCTTAGAGGAGATGTTGAGCACACCAGCTTGTCGTGTTTTTTTGCCTAAAGTTTCTATCAGTAAGCAACTTCCATCTTTTGAAAGGTCCCTTGGCCATTCCTGCGAATCCGGTGTGAACCGATATAAAAGGTGGTTGTCACTCCCATCAGCTCGAACAGCCCAGATATCTAAATTCCTGTGATTATCAGTTTCATTAGCACTATAGTAAATACAGTCTTTGACTGACCAGAGAGCACTACCAAATAAAGGATGCTTATGAGTAGTTAATTGTGTAGCTTCTTTCGTTGCTAATTCCAATTTGTAGAGATTGCGTGGACCACTACGTTGAGAGTTTAAGAGCAAAAATTTTCCATCGGGAGAAATATCATAGGGAGACTCATTGAACTCAGAGGAAGAACTTAACTGGAGTGTTTCCTTGGTTGAGAGATTCAATTGGAAGACGGTAAACTTCTCGTTCCCGCCAACATCTTTCCCATAATAGAGAAGGTTTTCATCGGGAGAACGAACATACCACATTTGGTTCATTCCAAAAGTGAGTTGGCGGATTTCCTTTGTTTGGGGAGTAAGAGTGTAGAATTCGAATTGCCCAGTAGTGTTCCAGAAAAAACTAATGGTTTCGTGGAATTTGCTTTGTTTTTGTAAACGGAGAAAGGGTATCTCTGATAATTTCACAATCAAATCTTCAGAATTCATAAGGAAATATGTATATGTAAGAATTTAATTTTTATCCGAAAAAAAGAATGAAAATGTGAAGAATTCTTTGTCTTGATTGTAAAGTAGGTTGTAATTTATGAATCTCTAAAAATCTCTTTATCATTTCCTTTTTTCTTGCATGTTTTGAATTATTTCGTTTAATCCATTACTGTATCAAAAACCCCAATATCTTTCTCGAGATGTTTTTCTTGTTGCTTTCATATGTCTCTGGATTGCTCTTTGCTTTCTTACTTCATCATCAAAATCCTTTTTGTCAATATCAAACCAGATATGTTCCCCTTTTGCTTTCAGTTTCTTACTTAATGCTATTGGTATTTTAACATCTCTTCTTAATGCTTTAATCACATGAATTATAGCATATGGTACCTCTTTCTTGACGGTCTTTCCTGGTAATTGCTCTACTCGGATTATCTTTCCCAATTTTACTCCATTCTTATCACAAGCAATTTTGAAAAGAAAATCATCTGTCATTTGTTCATTCTCAATAAGAAATACCATAACCAATGTTAATTATCTTTCTAAACTTCTTTGTCTTGGTTGTAAAGTGATTACTTTTTATGAATTTTCTTTTCAGAAGATTTTTAGAAGTTAAGGGGTATCGGGTCAGTATACGTTTAGCAGATGCTGGAGTTCTATTTATGAGCAGGTTTTTAGAGCAGCTAAAGGTTTATATCCGAGTCTTGCTGCTGAATCGCCGCTCCACTATTCTTGCTTTTATTGGTCTTGGGTTTAGTTTAGCATTAATTTCTGAAGGACTGATTTTTGCTTATAGTTTTCAATATGGGGCATTTGAAGAGTATGCTGGAGAACCACCAGCAAGACAATTAACTGTTTCTGTTTCAGGTTTTTTCCTCGAAGATGATCCAAAGGATGTTAAGGATTTTTTCCACGACTTAACCAATGAGGTTTCTGATTCCCTTAGTGTTTCCCATCGAATTCGAAAATTCGATTGGTTCTTTGAAAAAGGGCGTCTTCTGGGCGTTGAAACGCCAGCTACCAATGGAAGTTTGCAGGTCATTCGAGACTTCAATATCTATGGTGTTTCTTATGATTACTTTAGTGCTTTTCAAACAATATTAT
>DAOVHJ010000032.1 GCA_030671945.1 Candidatus Heimdallarchaeota archaeon | reverse complement strand
TATTGGTGGATGAATTTCGTTTGACATTGATAATTTTACCTTGTTCGAATTTTATGGATAGCAATTATACTTCCACTCGTGATTGTTTTTAGTCTTTCTACTATGACAAAAGAGAGGATTACAAAACTATCTTAGTAAGACGCTAAACTTATTTTGTATTTATACAGCTAAATATTTGTAGGGTAGAAGCACTTCTATTGTCATTTTCTAAACAATATAAATATACTAGAACCAAATATTCGCGTTAACAGAAAAAATAAAAAGAGTTAAATCAAGGATAACTCGTTGAATAGCAGACTAAAAAGTTTGAGGTTTAAGAATGAGCATTGAAGAAATTAGGAAAGCAGAAAAAAAGGCTGATAAAATAATCCAAGATACAAAGCAAAAGGCTCAAGAAAATATTCGGAAAACTCAAAAAGATTCCGGAAATCTCACAATTCAGGCAAAAGAAGACGCTCAAAAAGAAATCGAAGCCTTAAAGGTATCATCTAAAAAGACAGTGGAAAAAGAACGCAAGAAATCAAAAGCTGAAATTGAAACTACTCTCAAAGAGATAGATGCGAAGAAAAAGAAAAATCAAAAAGCAGCTATAAATCTTGTAGTAAATACCGTAACCACTGTTGAGAAGAAATAAGCAAAATCCTTTGTGTGGGAATGAATGCGATGAAAATTGTAAGTTTAACCAAAGCGGATGTGTCAATGGGTCTTCGTCTTGGCGGTTTGAAAGAATGTTATATTATTGAAAGCCCGGAACAAGCAGGTGAGAGGATTTTGGAATTAACTCAAGATCCTGAAATTGGCATTCTCATAGTTGAAGATGAGATAGCTAGATTACATCACGACTTGATAGATGATTTTAGATCAAGTAAGAAAACATTCCCAATTATAGTCGAAATTCGAACCTCAGATAAAAAGGAAGTTGCAGAAGGTATTGATCCTCTTACAGACTTGATTAAACGTGCAATTGGTGTAGATATTTCAGCAGAGAAGAATAAAGAATCTAAACCACCTAAAATATAGTTAATCGGAAAAATCTGATTAGTATTCATCAAGCTTTTATTCAGCTTTTCATTTCTGTTAAATACTTGTTAGATATTGGAATGAAATTAGAATGAAAAAGTCCAAAACAGCTCCTTTTTTGGGAGCTATTAAGTTGAATTGGTGCGATTCATGTAATCTGCCAATTCTTGATCAGAGAACTTGTGGACTTTGTGGAGAACAAGTGAGGAAAGTCAAAATTGCTCCTCCAGGTGATGTTCGTCCTGCTTTCAATAAAGACATTGAAAGAATAGCATTAATTCTTGATGAGAAATTTGGAGCTGGAAGTGCAGAAGCACTTGGATTAGTTAAAGATAGAGTTATCCTTCTAAACGAAGTGAGCTACGATGATTTATTGGATGAAATAATTATTGATGGTCATGTCGTAGGGGCTCTAAGGTATAATCTATTGCTAGAAGATTGGGATTTTGCTCCAAGAATGATTGGAGCAAAGAGGATTTTTGAGAACTCAAAAAACAAGAAGAAAACTCTTACCGTTGATAAGGGTGCTGTGAGCTATATAGCAAATGGCTATAATGTTCTCGCACCTGGTGTTATCAAAATAGATGAAACTCTAAGAAAAGGAGAAGTAGCAGTAGCATTATCTCCCGAAGGAGAAGTACTCTCGATAGGGAATATGAGAATAAATGCAAAAAAACTCAAAGACATTAAGAAAGGAGTTGTTTTAAAACCTAAACACTTCTTGAGAAAATTCGATCAAAATCTTGATTATACTCTAAAAACCATTCATCCTTCATGGGAAAAAGCTGTTGAAGCAAATAGAAAAATCATAGAAACATACGAAACAAGAGCAATAAAAGCAATAAACAAAGCTAGAGTGAATCACAACGACATGCCTGTGTCTGTTTCGTTTAGTGGCGGAAAAGATTCTCTAGTGTGTTTACAATTAGCTAGGAAAACTCCGAATCTGGATTTTAAAATAATCTTTGTTAATACAAGTCTAGAATTCAGTGAAACAATCGATTATGTAGAGGAACTAATCTCGAAGCTAAATTTAAGAGATAATTACTGTCGTATGGATATTTCAGAGGAAAAATTCTGGTCGAGTACTGATAACTATGGCCCACCAGGGAAAGATTATCGTTATTGTTGTAAAATACTGAAAATTGGTCCAATTAATGATTTAATTGAGGAATGCCTAGGAGAGAAAACCTTGAGCATTATAGGGCAAAGAGGATATGAGAGCATAGCAAGATTTGAAAGCAAAACTCTCTGGTCCAATCCATGGATACCAAACCAAGTGAATTTCACCCCAATCCAAAAATGGACAGCCTTACATGTGTGGATGTATATTTTTAAGGAAGAATTAGAATACAACCCGCTTTATGAAGAAGGGCTCTCACGAATTGGTTGCTGGTTATGCCCAGCAAGTAATCAAGCCACATTTGAGATAATTAAAAAAATGAAACCAGTTTTATGGAAAAAATGGATGGATTTCCTCGAAAAATGGCAAAAGGAAAATTCACTGCCAAAAGAATGGATCACATGGGGACTCTGGCGATGGAAACGATTACCAAAGAAGATCAAAGATCTTGCAGCTGAGGTTGGAGTAAGTCTGGATTATGAGAAAAGAGAAGAGAAAACAATTGGTGACTGGAACTTAAATTTCAGATTATTTGAAGGATTCACAACATGCCAAACAGGAGAGGTAATACTCGAGGGGACCTTTAATTCACCACTAAATCTTCTGAGATTAACGCAGTTCTGGCAAATATTCGCAGAAACTGACTATGATGAAGAATTAGGAATTTTAAGAGGAATCGATGAGAAAGGAATCACAATATCAATTTCAGCAGATGGAGCAATAACCGCTAAAGGAAAAAATCCTGGTACAGTGAATAAATTGCTGAAGAAACTGGTTTTAGAAGTCTTCAGATCAGAAGAATGCACCGGATGTAAAACATGTCTTGTTCACTGTTCAAGTGAAGCTATTAGAATTCAACCCACTACAAATCAGACGGAAATTGAAGTTTCTCTTTGCACACAATGTAGGGAGTGCCATAACCGTTGTCCTGTAATAAAATTTGGTCATAGAGAAATTGATGAGCTATTCTCGAAAGAAAATAACTCGTAATTATAAAATAACTCATTTTGATTTTAAGAACATAATTGCTTTAGCAATATCTCCTTCGCTTTCGAGCAATGCATCTTCTGCTTCTTGTTCAGAAGCACCTGCTTGTGAAGCTACCAATTGAATATCCTCATCAGAGATTTCAATTTCAATAACTTCTACATCAGTTCTATCTCTCTTCTGTGCATTTCCTGAAACCTGGTAAACTTCTCCACCCATTTGCATTTTTGTAACTTCTGCATTTGGTATAGCTAATTCATGATCTGCAAATCTAATGATGACTTCTTCTACTCCTTTTAACTCAATCATTTTCATTTTCTTCATCATTTTTTGAAGATCTCTTGGGTTTATTGCCATAATTTTCGCCTACTGTTGTTAGTTATTAAAATTGATAATACTTACTGTTTTTAAATCCATCCTTATTTTATCCTTTTTAATTAATTAAAGAATTATTCAGAGAAAAAGAAAAAAAGGGAAACTAATCCCTAAAAGGTTACAATTTAGTAATGAATCAGTATTTACTTACATTACCAACTTGCTACGTCCACACGCCACTCATCATTGTCTTCTTCGTCTTTTCTTATGTGAATTGGAACTTGGCCAGAACCTTGCGGTTTTCCTTCTTTGCTAAGTCGATGAAAGAAGATTTTCTTGTGATCAACTGTGCTATATTTCTCATCAACTAATTTAAATTTGTAAGAATAACCAAGTTTGTCGACGTATTTGCGACCTGTTCTCCAGTAAAGATCAGGAGAAGAACCATAACGATCAGCTTGATCTCTATGATGTTTTTTGAAAGTTTTCAGCCATTCATCCCTGTCGTTCTTCATAAGAAGTTCATAATGCAAAGTTGCGATTTCAACAGGACTCATACCGGGTTTAACTGTGTTCCCCATAGTAATCAACTAATAACAGTAAATATTTTTAATAAAAAAGTCTTTGCGATAATACACTACTTGGATTTTTCGAGTAACTTTGTGATGGATTTCTCTAGTGGGTGTTCTAAAATACCCTTGGGGGTTATAATGCCTGTAATATTCTTACTTGGGGTTACATCAAAAGCAGGATTCAAATTTGGTGAAAGCGAATGATGGATAATACGTCTTTTTGGCTTGGTATCTTGCTTATCATTCACGCTTAAAGCAGTGCGCACCTCTTTCCCATCTCTTTCTTCTATAGTAATGTCATTTCCACTTTTAGATGTAGTATCAAAAGTACTAATAGGTGCTGCAACATAGAAAGGAATCTCATTTTCCTTACAAAGAACACTCAGAGTATATGTACCAATCTTGTTAGCCACATCACCATTCAAAACTATTCTATCTGCCCCAACAATTGCTAAATCAATTAAACCGTTTTTTATGATGTGACCTGCAGAATTATCTGTTATAATATAATGTTCAATATCTTCGTGATATAGCTCCCAAGCAGTTAATCTTGCACCTTGCATTCTTGGTCTTGTCTCATTCACATATACAATGATTTTCTTTCCATCAGAATGTGCTTTTCTTATAGGAGCTAAAGCGGTTCCTATATCAACTGTGGCAAGTGCTCCTGCATTGCAGATGGTCATAATTCGATAGTCACTTTTTATTAGTTGATTTCCGTGCTCTCCAATTAACTTACATTCTTCAATTGTCTCAAGTCTCAGATTTTCTGCTTCTTTCTCTATATTAGCAATGTTTTCTTTTACTGACTCATTCTTATCGATAATTTTCAAGATTCTTTGAATCGAATTAAATAGATCAACTGCTGTAGGACGAGTTTTTGAAAGTTTATTAGCTGCGTCTACTATGACATTATTAAATTCTTCAAACTCCTTATCTTCACATGATCTTGCTGCTAGAACTAAACCGTTTGCTGCAGTAACTCCTATTAGTGGGGCTCCCCTCACAACCATTTCTTTTATCGCAAAACAAGTTTCTTCGACAGTTCTTGCTGTAAAAACTTCAAAAGAAAAAGGTAGCTTTCGCTGATCAATGACATTTATAAAACCCTTAGTGCTCCAACAGATTGATTGGTAGTTTTTGATTTCATTTCCTACTTTTACTTTCAATGTCAAAAACCCAAAAAATTTTAATCATGATCAAGAGGTAATTCGCAGAAAATGTAAACGTTCTTCTTCCCAAATTTATCTTCTAGTCTCTTAATTGTCGGTTTCCATTTGTCACCCATACCAGCAAGTACAAAGATTCCACCAATTTTAGACATTGATTTCTCTACTAATTCTACCATCATCTCGAGAGTGGTGCCAGTCCTACAACTATCTTCGATAATTAATACTCTATCATCAAGAGTGAGTAATCCTTTTGGCATATTGAGAGATAAGAGCTCTCCAGTCGATTCTTGTGGAAAGTGCACTTTCACAAATTCCCTGACCCCTAGGTCTCGAGTTCTTTTGGCAATTGCAATTTCAGTTCCTAATTCTGTTGCGAGATGAACTGCCATTGGCAATCCTTCAGGAGCGACTGCCCCAATTTTTGTTATTCTTGCATCCTTGAAATTATCAGCAACATATTGAGCTACTAGTCTGAGAAGAGAAGTGTTGCCAAGTAACATTGTTGTATCAAAGTACCCTTTGAAAAATACTAATTGATCTTTCACTAATCTTTCTACATCTAGATTCTGTTTGGCAATATCAATTATCTCTTGAGCTCTATCAGATGCCGGAAGAACATGACCTCTAATATATCGATTGAGAACAACTTTCGAGTAACCCATAATCTTACTGAGCTCTTCGTAGGAGTGATATTTCTTCAGCATGCGCAAGAGCTCAATTGAGCGAATGCGTTTTTTAACATCATTAAGATAATTAGTCGTTCTCTTTAACCTCCTCTCTTCATTTATCATTATTTTTTGATTTGATTTCTTAGTAATAATACTAGTAGCTTAATGGAATATTAATCTAATCTTAGACTTTTATTCTCAAACCTATTATTCGTCCTAAAATCGACTGAACTTAGAAAAGATTCCAGTTAAAATTATTTGATACTCCCTAATCTTTTTATTTTCAGAGAGTTAGTTTTGAAAAAGAATTTAGTTGTGATATTTATGTTTGAAGGGTAGGACGAATTACGCAAAAAAGAATTTCCACAATTAATGGATAGAGTATGGCTGAGTAGTGCAGCTTTTACTCCTCATGAACCAGAGAGAAGAGATGCGTTAATCAACGTTCGTGTAGACGAGAAGAAAGACTTGAAGAAAATCGTAGAGATTCTTGAAGAGAAATACAAAGTAACTGTTACAAACAGATTTGGTGGCTTAAGATTCGCTGCACAACTGTATAATACAGAAAATCATATTCAAACAGCCCTATCATCGTCGAAAGAAGTGCTAGCTAAGGTTTAGTACTCATTTCTTTATTTGATTACATTTTTAGATAGAATTGCCATATGATAGTATATTGGATGCAAATTACATTTAAATGAAAATTTCCTTAGTTTATTGATAGTGGGTTTCCGATGAAAGAAAAAATAGAAATAAATACAATGATTGCGAGAAATGTTTATTCGACGGAATCATTTCAATTCGTAAAGAAAGTTCTCAAGAACTTATGTGATTTTGAGGTTCCTGAAAAAGCAAAGGAAATTCATATACAAAACAAATTGTATGATTATACGGACGAATTCAGGTTATTTAATTATAAAGAACAAGGAGTGAAGTATCATTCCTATTACAAAATCTACGAAAAAGATTCTTCCATTCCCGCATTTTATTCAATATCTAATGAATCATTTGGTTTTCCTGATTTCTGGATTAAATTCACAATTAGTTCTCAAGAAGGATTAATTCTTGAATTAAAATCAAAGGATAAAAAGTTGATTGAAAAAACAGTTGCCTTGTTTGATACGGAATTTAGCTATTGTCGAAAACAATCTCAAGATGAAATATTTGATGAACTAATCCATGAGATTCGAACCCATGCAACAGAAGATGATGGTGAAATTGGGATCAAAAAAGGTCTGAAAGCAATTGAAATCTATCCACAAGATTTTTGGGCACGATTCTATCTTGGTTGTTCTTTCGCTCTTAATGGACAACACGAAAAAGCAGTTGAGCATTTAATATTGGCTACTCGTCTAGACACTAAAAATTATGATGCTTTCTACAATCTTGCGAAAACATATCTAGAACTCAAAGAATTAGCTAATGCAAAAGATGCAATGCTGAAAGCACATAAACTTGCAAAGAAAAATCATGCTATAAACTATTATTTGGCTGTTATTTTCGAAAAACTTGATGAAAAGAAAGAAGCGGAAAAATACTATCAAACCGCAATTGAAACATCTCCAGAAAAACAACCAAAAACAAAACGTCACATTCAAAGCTTTCTGAAAAAAGCAGAAAAAGGATTACTAAGAGTTACAAAATAACTAAGAAAAAACAAAAGATGAGGGAATAATGAATTATTCTACCCCTCGTAAGTCAGTATGAGATAAATACATGTTTTGAACGCTTTTACTCAAATCTCCAATATTGGAATCAGAAATTTCAACTAGAAGAGCATTAGCGCCAACTCTTTCACCTGAAGAGAGTTGTATTCCAGATCGACTGGCAGAATCAGCACGCCTACGAGCAGTTCTTTGTGTGACTATACCTGATCCTTGAGCATATATTAATGTCCATTTGTTTTCTTCAGCGTCAAAAAGCAAAACTGCATCAGAACCACTTTGACTTGCATAGGTTTCTAATTTAGTAGGTTCTTCACTAAGATATGAAAAGTATTGCTCTACCATATCTGTTTTTTCAACTATTGTGAATTCATCTCTATCTCTTTGGTATGTAAAACAGTGTCGTTTACCCAAGTTTAATCAGTATCTCCTTTTTGTTTAATGTTTTCGTGTTTTAGCGAAAGTATAATTTTCGTTGTATTTGACTCCGGTTTTATGTCCTTGTGTCAATAGTATTTACTACTTCCAAATTACCCTTTTTAACTCTTTGATTTAGGTAAAATCGAGTAACAAAAAACACTAAAACAAAGATGCTCAACTTAGTCAATGTTGTCTTTGAACTTCAAAGATATGTTATTCTGTTTTTTATAGCATCATATGTTGCATCTTTAAATCTCATATGCTTTTCAAGATGATTTCGTATACATGCTCTTGATTTGTGGAAATATTCATTATGTTCCTCGCAAAACAGTAATCTCTCTTGGTTTTTGAAAGGGTTACTGCATTCCGAGCAGATTTTTTCTTGTATTTCAACATAACAAGTAAAATGAACAGCTAATTCATTATTATCAATATCAGAAATGAATACTAGATCTTGTTCATTAATTATTTCAGTACAAATAGCACATTTGCGAATATCACTTGCTTTCTTATTTGAGAGACCTATATTATCATCTTGCAAGTTAAATTCACCTGAATTATCTAAATTATCTTTCAAGAGGAGATATGTTTCCGAGTTATTAAAAGGAACAATTAAGGGGAGACCACCGAAGGTATTCAAAGAATTATCAAAAGAAAGGAATAGATATTAATTCGAATTTTTAATGAAAAAATGTTAAAAATCTATATCATAGTCTTCACAAAGATTTTTAAATAATCTTGAAACGCTCAAGTAACAGAATAATAAACATTTATTGGAGTAAAAAACATGCCAGGTAGTAAAGCCCCTAGAGGCGAATACGCGGGACGACAATTAAAAAAGAAACGTAAGAAGTTCCGCTGGAAAGACATTTACTATAAGAGAAAAATGTTAGGATTAGATAGGAAAGCCGACCCTCTCGCAGCAGCTCCTCAAGCATCAGGAATTGTTGTAGAAAAATACGGTGTCGAATCCAAACAACCTAACTCAGCTCTACGTAAGTGTGTACGTGTCCAACTTATTAAAAATGGTAAACAAATAGGAGCTTTTGTCCCACTTGACGGTGGATTAACCCACATTGCTGAACATGATCGTGTTATCATTGAAGGTATTGGTGGTGCAAAAGGCGGTGCCAAAGGTGACCTTCCAGGTATCAAGTGGCGTGTTTCTAAAGTCAATGGTGTTGCTCTTTCAAGTTTAGTGTATGGCAAAAAAGAGAAGCCAGTAAGATAGGTGTATGAATATGTCTAAATCAACAAAAGAAAAGGACGCAAAGAAAACAAAAGCTGATTCTAAGAAGAAGAAAACAACTGCTACCAAAGAAGATAAAGCTGCAAAAAAGACTACTAAAACAACTAAGGAAACCAAAGCTGCAACTACTAAAGCAAAGAAGAAAGAAGATCCAAAGAAGAAAGCCGCACCTAAAAAAGAGAAGAAAGAAACCAAACCCACCCCCGCAAAAGAACCTAAAGCTAAAAAACCTGTTGAACCTAAAAAAGATGTAGCTCCCAAAACCGCTCCAAAGAAAGAGACAGCAAAAGCTGAAAAACCAAAAACAGCTCCTAAAGATAAAAAACCAGTAGCTGCAACTCCTAAACCAGCTCCAAAAGCTGCCAAACCAAAAACTCCTAAAAAAGAAGAAAAGGAAGAAGTTGAGGTTATCCCAATTTTTGATAACATTAAGCTATTCAATAATTGGAGTTATCAAGATCTAGTAGTTGTTGATCCAGGGATAAAAGCTTACATCAGCTTAAGACCAGTAGTTACTCCTCACACTGGAGGACGGTACGCTCATCAAAGATTTAAGAAAGCTGAAATGCCTATTGTCGAAAGACTAGTTAATAAATTGATGAAAACCAAAAAAGGAACAGGTAGAAAAGAACGAATGATTAAATCTGTTCGAATTGCTTTTGATATTATTAACTTACAAACAGGTAAGAATCCCATCCAAGTTCTCATTGATGCTATTCAGAATGCCGCCCCTCGAGAAGAAGTCACTCGAATCACCTATGGTGGTATGGCTCAACTACAATCTGTAGATGTTGCCCCAATGAGACGAGTCGACATAGCTTTAACAAATATTGTACAAGGCGTCTACAAGAAGTCCTTCAACAATATTCTCACAGCAGAAGAAATTCTTGCACGTGAATTAATTGATGCTGCTGATAACAAAACTTCAAGCTCTGCAATCAGTAAGATGCTAGAAATAGAAAGAATTGCTCTCAGCGCAAGATAAATAATTCACAAAAATTAGCCCTTCGGGGCATCTATTTTATTTTTTTATATTATCCCTCTAATTTTAATTTGTTTGCTTCGACTTTCTTGGTTTCTAATGTCATCAGAATAATAATTAATAAACTGGTAACCTAATAGAATCAATAAGAAAAGTAGGTGTCATTAAAATGGAATATCAGGTTCTTTCTACTATTCTGGGTGATTCTATTCAAGTGAAAATCGTTGAGTTCTTCATTATAAACAACACAGGAATGTATCAGCTAACAGAAATAGCTCGTATTTTAGGCATATCACATTCTCGAGTTCATGACCTGATAGATTCCTTGGTGAAGATGCGAATTATCCTAGAAACTCGTTCAAAACGAAATCGATTGTTTGAGTTAAACAAAAATCATCCGATAACTAAACAGCTGAATGAACTATACAAAATAACGAGAGCATATTTGGTAGCAAGTCAGTATTAAGATAAAATTGATAATTGGTATAATCTTATGTTTATTTGAGTGATTAGAATGAGTATGGAAGATAGAGAAAAACGCAACTTTCTTAGTGGGCTAACAACTGATGCTCAATCCTTAATGTATCAAGGCAAGAAGAAAGAAGCATTAGAGTGTTATGATAAAATTTTAGCTAAATATCCTGACGATACAACTGTGATCTATGGAAAAGGTATGATCTATTTTGAATTCGATGATTTAGAAGAAGCAATTGCTTGTTTTAATAAAGCAATTGAGATAAATCCTGAGGACCTTGATTCATTATATGCAAAAGGCGCCATCTTAAGTTCTTTAGGTCAAAATGATGAAGCAATTGAGCTTTTTGATACTGTATTAAAACACGATACAAAATTTGTCATTGCTTGGTTAGCAAAAGGATATGCATTATTGAATATTGAAAAATCAAAAAAAGCATTACAATGTTTTGTAGAAGTAGAGAAACTTGGAAGAAAAGAAGTAGCATTAAGTGGAAAAGGACATGCCTTAATGAAATTGAATGAGCTGGAAAAAGCTGAAAAATCTTATCAAAAAGCAATTAAAATAGACCCATATGATCCTGAGGCTTTATTTGGTTTAGGAATAATAGCTTATAAGAAAAAGGATCTCAAGCTTGCAACTAAATTTCTTTATCGAAGTGTAATACAAGATGATGATAATTTAGTAGCATGGGAAACACTAGCTGAAATTTATAAGAAAACAAAAGATACAGATAAAGAAAAAGCTGCTTTAGCGAAAATCTCTGACTTGAAAGAAAAATGAATTCTATCTAATAAAATTCTCGTCAAATATTTTTCTTAAACGTCTTTTTCAGCATGCTCGCAAAACTTATCTTTTACTAAAACAATTTTAAATTGGAAATTACTTTCCAAGGAAAAAAGACGAATATGTTTGTAGTAAAAATTGGTGGTTCAATATTATTTGATGAAGAAAACCAAATTAATGATAAACTGATTTCAAAATATGCAAAAACCATTCGAAATGTTATAAATGATACTGAGAAAAAATGTACTATAATAGTGGGTGGAGGGAAACTAGCAAGAAAATATATAGCCATAACAAGAAAGTTTGGAGCTTCCGAAGAGACTAGTGATATTATTGGTATAGAATCTGCTAAACTAAATGCTCGATTACTAATCTCAGCACTTGGTGATAGTGCTTATCCCACTCCCCCAAACAACTTAGAGGAATTTCAAGAATTTTTCAAACAAACCAAGAAGGTTATTGTTTGTGGCGGATTCAAACCAGGTCAATCCACAAATGCTGTTGCAGCTTCGATAGCAGAAATAACAAATGCTGAGAAACTGATTAATCTCACAAATGTTGAAGGAGTTTTTTCAGATGATCCTGGAAAAAATCCTGAAGCGAAATTACTTGACAAAATTACAATTGCTGAGCTAGAAGCAATGATGGCAAAACATCAAATCAAAGCTGGTTATTACCCTCTATTCGATCCTGCAGCTATACAAATAGTCAAACGCTCAAAAATTCCATTACAATTCGCAAGTGGTCACAATCCAGAAAACCTGACTAAAATTATTTCTGGAGCAAAGATTGGAACATCTGTAATCTTCTGATTACAAATATCTCCTTCAATTACTACAATATACTCATTTTCCTTGGAGAAATAATTGAAGGACGTTAAACCATGAATGTTGTACAACAAAATGAACCAGGTGAAAATCCCGATCAAGAAGAAGTAGTTACTGAAGAAGAAAAAATAGAAGAAGATGAAGAACCAGGCAAATTTGACAAAGAAGAATATATCTACCAGAAACTCATAAAGAAAAGAAATCATACTTATTCATGTATTGCAAATGTGTTGAAGAATTATAATCACAAACATGTTCTTAATGCTTTTATTCCTGAAAGAGAAAAACTTGCTATGAGATTGGCTTCAATTCTCATGACGAAAGATGGTCTTTCTGCCAGGGATTTCAGCAATTTATCTATCTCATCAACCTCTACAAGTCAAGAGTCACATAAGTCAAATGAGATCATAAGTTTATCAGCTATTAATTTCTTAATTAAT
>DAOVHJ010000092.1 GCA_030671945.1 Candidatus Heimdallarchaeota archaeon | reverse complement strand
CTCCACGCTTGGGCGATGCATCCCCGCGGCGTAAATGGCCGATCGCCGTCGTTGCGAACCCGCCACTTCAACAGCACGTTTTCGCCCAGATAATATTGTTTCTTGTCCAATTCCAGGAATTTTTAAGAGGAATGTTCTATCAGCATCTCCATCATGATTAAAAACAGCTTTTGATTGTTTCATATACTTTTTTGTTAGGTCTCCCCATATCTCTCTTGGATCCCTATCAGGTGCTATAGGATTTAAAACATCGTTATGAAGAATTATATCCGCATTCATTTCGCTTTTAATTAATTCCCAAACAGGTCCCGCCATACTATGCCTACAATCAACTATGTATTCTCCCTCTATTTTCTTTAAAGGAACTACTTTTTTTATGGAAGTGAAGAATTCTTCACGCAAAGCAGACGCTTCGATTATATCATGTTTACCTATTTCTTTTGGATGAACCATTACAGTATCTTTTATTACGTCTTCTATTACAGGAGCAAGTGTTCTAGGTAGGAATCCATAGATCTTCTCTGATTCAAGACTTGGTGGACAAGTTATTTCAGCTCCGTTCTTTTCAAGTAATTGAAAAGCATTTTTCGCATTAATTACCAACTTCAAACCAATATATTGCTGGGGACTATGACTTCTCCCAAAGAAACATCCTGGTAACTTTAATTGATAACAAGCAAACATGAATTCGGGAACTGTTACTGGTCCATCTAATTCTTTAATTGAGAGACCACAGCGCCTTAAATACTCTCTAGCACTTACAGAAATGGATTGGTGAACCCTACTACCATCATACCCGATTAAGATTTCACTCTCAAGAGTTTTAGCGAATGCTGCAGTATACTTTTCAAAGAAATCCACATTGTAGGCTGAAAATAAATCTCTTGGTCCATTTGTTCCTGTTTTCTGTGCCAGTTTTATATTAAAGTTGTATTCAGGAACGTTCATTGGATTTGATGTACTTAATTTAAGAGGTATTAGTTTTGGGAGTGTCAAATATTTCACCAATTGTTTCTTAATCAAATCAGAACATTAATCAATATATTAATTTCTTCTCAATTAATTGTGTCGGTGATACTTTGAAATCTTTAAGTCTTGGTGGTGTCTGTGTAGATTTTACATGTGCGATATGTTGTAAAGATACCAAGATGATGCTTTCATTAAATGATATTGAAAAGATAGAAAAATTAGGATATAAGAAAGACGATTTTTGCTTTCTGGATGAAGACGGTTTTTTCAAACTTCGAAATATTAATGTTAACTGCTTCTTTTTAGAAGAAAACAAGTGTCAAATTTATACTGATAGACCACAAGGATGCAAATTTTATCCGATAGTTTTTGATTTGGATTTAAACAAAACATCTCTTGATGATGATTGTCCTCTAATTCACACAATCTCAGAAAAGACTCTGCAAAGTTTCACTAAGGATCTGAAAAAGTTTGTTAAGAGTTTACTCAGAGAAAAAGCTAATGATTAAGGGATTTTTTCTTTTTTGGTTTGCAATTTCTTTGCTAATTGTATTTCATCAATGGATTCAAGGATTTCAATAGCTTTTGTGTACTCTTTCTCAGCAATTCGATTGCAATCAGGATCATCCTTATCCAAGTAGGTTTGTGCTAATTTCTCATGAGAGTATGCTTTATTCTTTTTAGATAAAGCAATATTCTTTTCCATCTTTGCTTTCTCCTCAAGCAATGAGTGCTTAGCAGCCCTATCAAGTTCCTTTTTATTAATTAGGATTATATCGAGTATTGTAATAATTTTCTCGTACAAATTGCATTCTCGATTAAACATATGTATCGCAGTTTCAAAGTCTGCATCTTTCATTGCTTCAGTACTTAAATCCTCAAAAATTTTCACGGAACTCTTGAAGCATGTTCTTGCTCGATCATAATTCTGTATTAAACTGTATCCTGTGCCTGCTTCTTCAAAATTCAGCGCAGCATTTTTTAGTTTATTATTTGTTTCAGCTATTTTTGCTTGTTGTTCAAAACCAATTGCAGCTTTTTTTACCCCAATTAATCCTATAGCTTGGTAAAGTCTGTTTATTCTTGTTTCTTTGTCAGTCATATGGTTCCAGGCACGAATTGCTGCAATAGCAAACTCAATTGCCTGTTCTAATTCATTGTTTTGCTGAGCTAAACCAACTAAGTGTTCATATGTCTTTGCTGAGTCCTCCCATCGACTGGCACTGTAATTTGCTTCTGCTTCTCCTTTTAGTTGGTCAATTTGAGATTTCATTCAAAAACAAGTCCACTTTAGTTTTTACAATATTTGTTTAACTAATTAAGCTTCAAAAACTCTATGGTTATGGTAAATTTGTTTAAAATAAAGAAAATAAGGAAAGAAGTAATATTTGGAAACCAGAATTATGTTTCATCTGGTTCCGTTTCTTCTTCCGTTTCATATTCTGCTAAATCGATTTCTTCTTCTGGTTCCTCTTCTTCCTCGATGTCTTCAACTGCATCCTCAGTTTTTGGAGTTTTTATTACTCTAACAAAGACGAATACAAACGCTAGAACACCTATACCAATTGTAATTACAAATGTGATTATGTATAGTATTGGTACATCGTACGGAACGGCTTCTCTAGGATTGATTTGTAGAAAGATTTCCTCTGTAATGTTGTAGCCATATCCTCTTTTGTGAGCTATGATATCTACGCTAGCAATTCCTTTACTTAGGTTATTTGTGTCAATTACACCTTCGTAATAAGAGTTGTTTACTTGTGTCATGTAAAATGAATCTCTGATTTGCAGAGCACTCCAAATTCTTAATGTTACATTGATGTTGTCTATTACCGAATCATTTTGAGCGTAATATGATACACTACTGTTAATTAACTCGCCAATTTTCGCATCATAGGCACTGATGTAATAATCATCGTTACGAAGTACTGCATACATTTTCGCAACCCATTGTAAAGCTCTTTGGAAGAATATCTCATTGACTTCGTATCTTCCGACCATCGTATTATTTAGGATGTCCGCTGATCCAATGGCTAAAATTCTCGAACCAAAAGATGTTTCAATGGCAGTAATTAAGGAGTTGTTTACTCCAGTTGTTTCATTTTGCCAGTATATTGAATCACCATTTTTATCCGCAAATATTGATTCATTTCCATAAAATAATGAATAGCTGTCGATTATTTCATCAGAATCCGTTATATTGCTTTCTTCAGTAAATCCTGTAATCCAGCTTGCATTTTGTTCTAGAAGAGTTCCAGTGTATTTTATTTTGGTTATGATTTCATCTGTTAGTGGAACATATTGATTCTCATTTATTAATGGATGATCTAGGAAATCAGTTGAGAAGAATGATGATAATGTATTGTTCTCTCCATCAGCAGCTGGGAGAGTTGTATTTATGTATCTTGCAGTAGTATTATCAAATTGGTATCCAAAAGGTTTTGTAAAATTGTTTATATTTGTAAAGGCTGTAGCTTCTGATCCAGCTAAGATCATGCTTCGACCATTTTCAATAAATATTTTAACAACGTCAATTTCTGGTTCTGTGAAATCTTCGTCAGGTTCAAGGATCATTAACACATCAATATATCTTAGTGTATCTACAACTAAGAAATCATCTTCATTAACAACCAACAGAAAACCATTATCATTTGTCCAATTTGCTATTCCAGAATATTTTATCGCAATATCTGTTTTATTTGAATTGTGACTTAAATCAAACAGAATTGTAACATCCTCTGGTCTTGATAAATCAGGCACATAGGGATCTTCCACTGTCATTGTACCTGTTGTTGAACAATTTAGTGATAAATATTCAAATGTACCTAAAGCATTAGCAACAAACTCAATATTAACAGTTGAGTTTGCAATTATTGTTTCATTAATACCGTACTCTAAAATTTCGAAACTATGTCCAATATCAACACTTTCTATTGTTAGATTTACAGTAGTACTTTCCTTTACTGTAAATTCAGCCGGAGTAAATTCTGTTGCGGAAACATTGATGTTTAAATAAACTGTTCCGATGTGAAATAAATCCGGTGAAATATCATCATTAATTTGATTAGGTATTGCTTTTGTTGTCAAACCATTCCCGAGGACTATAATAGAAATGACAGTTAAAGTCCATAGTAGTTTTCTTATCTTCATTTGCAAATTTTACACCTCTGAAATCTAGAGAGTACGAATAAATCTCCTCTAATTAGTGGATACGTAAACGTTATCGTTCTTGCATTAAATTAAGCTTTAAAATCTTTTCTTCAAGTTTTTTTTGAAAAATCTTGCTATTCATCTACAAATAAACCATTTTTGTCCGATACATAATATTTTAATCATATGCTACATTTATTTATTGTCCAGATTGGTTAATATGTAAATATACAAAAAGATATTAACTAATTTATGAAACTCGTTAAAGTGTGTAATTATCATGTCATCTCGGGTTGTTCAGATTCACGAAATACTTACAAAGTTAAAAGCAGGTCATGATGGTGTTGAAGGCTGCTTGCTAGTTACTGCTCAAGGGCTTCCGATTGATTCTGCTTTTGATAGTGGGGCTGATGAAGACCTCATTTCTGCTATGACTGCAGCAATATCATCAGTTTCCGAAAGAGTTACTAAGGAACTTGGAAAAGGAAAAATAAACAATATTTCAATTCTTGGTGATAATGGTTATATTATTCTGCTTGATGTTGCCTCGAGAGCTGTTTTAACAGTTTTAGCAAAAACTGATGCAAACCTAGGATTAATTCTATTATTATCTAGAAAATCTTGTACTCAGTTATCTGAATTAATTTAAGAAGTATTCTCTTAGAGATTTGTCCCATCAAGGTCATCATCAGATGGGATAAGCTTTGCTAATCTTTTGAACAATTCCAAAAATTCAACACCTGAAGGTGAAATTTGATAGATCGTTAATCCCTCATCTTCGTCATCGAAAATGAGATTTCTAGCCATCAAAAACATCAATAACGGTTTGGCTCTGTCTACCGGTAAATTAGCTGCTCTTGCAATCCTTGTTAGTGGAAGATCTGATTGATAATAGATGATATTTAAGATTTCATTGTAAATCTCGTATTTTGAACGTCTTAGACTTGATCTTCTTCTCGCCATAAGCTAGCACTACACAGCACAATTGTGTTTCATGTAAATAGAATTTTCTCTTCTTTAAATATTCTTTATCTCTAAAAATAGGAGGTTTTTTATAAAACCGTTTGAAATCTATTGTGGAGCGTTTAAATTGAAGTTTTTCGTCTATATGGTTACATGTTCTGATGGAACAATTTACACAGGATATACTAAGGACCTTTTGAAACGAATAGAGCAACATAATTCTGGAAGTAAAGGTGCAAGATATACTAAGACTCGAAGACCAGTTAAACTCTCATTTGTTGAAATCGTCCAGACCCAGAAAGATGCGATGCTCAGGGAACTCGAGCTAAAGAGGTTGCCAAGGCAGAGAAAACTTGATTTAATTAATGGAGCGGCTGAGTAAAAGGCATTCTTTTACAGCTTAATGATTCTGTATAAATCAACAAATGTCTTATGTAATTCTTTTTTGTGAAATTCAAACTGCTTTTTAATTTCAAAATCCATTTGTATGATTTGATCGATTTCAGCACCAAATTCTTCTAAGTGTTCTTTAAAGAATTCTCTTGTTTTATCTGCATAGGGAATTATTGTATAAATAGTGTCGGTAATCGTCAAGGCAATTTCTATGAAATTCCTATCTCTCGAGACACTTTCTTTTCTCATTCCGAATGGTGGATTCATAATTATTGTATCTATACCCTTCAAATTGCAATCTTCTACATTGATACATACCCAATCACATTGTTCTGCTAAATTCAATTTTTCACAGTTCTTTTTTGCAATTTGTATGACTTCTAAATCAATATCTATACCAATTGCTTTTCTCGCTCCTAAATAAGCTGCACCTATTGCGAGTGTACCAGTCCCACAGCCTAAATCAAGGACATTTTTCTCATAAATATCGTTATGATCGACCCCAGCGTTCCAAAGCATATTAGCAGCTACTCGAGCAGATGTTGGGTATTGTTCCAAATGTAATTTTGGTTCAGGAATGCCTTCTACGTTTGTAAGAAATATCTCGAGATCTTTCCGTTTTACTCGCAAGGCTTCCACAACCAAACTATGATAAACTGAACATTATCCTCAATAAAAAGAGTTCTTAAAAGGCTAATAACAAGCCTTTCAAGATAATTATCTCAAGTAAATTCACTCAAATGAATTTCTTATATGCAGTTCGAAAGTCAGATCCAGGATAGATAGCTTTTGAAGCTAGTGTATCATTTATTCGTAATAATTGATTGTACTTAGCGGTTCTTTCGCCTCTAGCTATTGACCCTGTTTTTATTTGACCAACACATAAGCCAACGGAGAGATCAGCAATACTAGTATCTTCGGTTTCACCGCTTCTATGTGAAACGACTACTGAATAATCATTCTCCCAACACATTTTAGCAGCATTTATTGCTTCAGTTATTGTTCCTATTTGGTTTATTTTAAGGAGGAGCGAATTAATAGAGTGTTCTTTTATTGCTATCTCGAGACGTTTTGTGTTTGTAACTGTAAGATCATCACCTACTATTTGGACCTTATCTGCTACTTTCTTGCGTAATTCGGCAAACCCGGAAAACGATTCCTCATCAAATGGATCTTCAACACTAACGATTGGATAGGTTTGAATTAAATCATACCAATAATCAACTAATTCTCCCTCAGAAATTACCTTTCCATCAATGTGATACTTGCCTTCTTTGAAGAATTCAGATGCTGCAGGATCAAGAGCAAAGCATATTTCATCTTTCACTTTGTAACCAGCTTCTTCTGTTGCACTAACAAGTAAGTCCATAGCTTCTTTACTGGTGTCTACTGGTGATCCGAATCCACCTTCATCACCTACATTGGTTGCTGATGGACCGTATTTCTTCTCGAGAATTTTCTTTAGAATTTGGTAAATTTCTGAAATGGATCGCATAGCTTCACGAAAATCAGTGAAACCAAGTGGCATAAGCATGAATTCTTGAGGAGCTAATTTACCTCCTGCATGACTTCCTCCATTAATGACATTCGCCATCGGAACAGGAAGAAGATATTTAGTAGTTTTTTTATTATAAGCAAGATTATAGAGTTGCTCGTAAAGAGGGATACCTTCGAGTTTAGCAGCCAATTTACAGCTAGCAAGTGAAACACCTAAAGTAGCATTAGCACCTAACTTGGATTTATTGGGTGTACCATCCAACTTGAGCATGAGCTTATCTAAGGTTTTAATGTCTCGAACGTCTTTGCCTTTCAAAGCAGGTAAAATCTTTTCTTGAGTATTTTTTATAGCAGTAAGAACACCTTTACCAAGAAAGCGGTTCTTATCTTTGTCTCGTAACTCAAGGGCTTCATTGGTACCTGTGCTAGCACCAGAGGGCACTAAAGCACGAGCCTTATGTTTAGAATCAGTATAAACTTCTACTTCAATAGTAGGGTTTCCTCTCGAGTCAAATACTTCCCGAGCAATAATTTTTTCGATTGTAAACATATCTTTAGAAGTCATTTTTTTAACACCTAATACTATCTTATTTCGATTTGAGAAAATTGAGGTGGTGCGGGAGGTGCGATTTGAACACACGAACCTCTACAGGAAAGGATTTCCTATACTATCTGGCCCTAGGGATTTCCTAACCAACACGATTAGGGATCTTAAGTCCTTCGCCGTTGACCTAGCTTCGCCGAAAAGTAGAACGCATCTACAGTTCATGGGCTACTCCCGCAGTTTATATCTCATCAACGACAGTTACTTTTTCTCTTCTCATTTGTTTTAAGTTTTGTGTTTTATAATGATTATTCAACAAATTTTAATATTTAGTATTTAATTTTCAAAAAAAGATACAAAACATTTTAAGTTTAAATAGAAGTTTTCCAATAATTGTAAGTAGAAGCTGGAGTAGCCAAGCGGTTACGGCGGTGGTCTCGAAATTTTTGTTTTATCTCGAGATAACCACTATCTGCAAAGATGCGGGGGTTCGAATCCCCTCTCCAGCACCAAAAGATTTTGTCTTGATAAAATTTGGAGAGAAATGATTCTTATAAAAACTAGCTAAGGAGAATATTGAATCCAAACAGAGGTTCTCCGAAACTGATTCTGCTTGGTGTAATTGGGATTAAAAAACTCAGAAACTCAACGGAGACTATCTTGATAATTCGATCTCCACATGTATTGAATCCGGCATCTTCACTCTCATTATTTGTTTGAGAGTTCTTTCTTCTGCGTCTATGTCGATTAGTCTTTTGTGTATTCTCATTTCGTAGTGTTCAAATGTTTGTGTACCGTTTCCGCAAGGGGATTTTCTTACAGGTACTGTTATTACTCTTGTAGGCAGAGGAATTGGTCCGGACATTCGTACACCTGTTCTCTCAGCAATCTTTCTAATCTGGTCACAGATTCTTGCCAAGGTGTTTGTGTTTTGTGCACTGAGTCTTATTCTCGCACGTTGCGTAGACATTATTATTTCTATCCTGCTATTT
>DAOVHJ010000324.1 GCA_030671945.1 Candidatus Heimdallarchaeota archaeon | reverse complement strand
GCCATTTTCTCATTAGCTTCAAGAAACTCACCAGTTTGAATATCCGATCGATACATGCCTGTTACTGCATTTTCAAACAAATCTTGATATTTTTGTTGCGCTTCTTTATCCTCAGTATTATCAATAATAACTGCAGAAATTGAGGTTAGCTGCCCTTCCGCATCAAAAGCTCCAAGATTGAATTGCAACCACCATCGTTCCTCTTCATCTTTTCGCTTAATTTTATATTCAAGCATCTTTGGAACTATACCCTGTTTGAATTGCTCAAGATTTTCATTATAATAGTCTTTAAAATCAGGATGAATTATTTGATTAATAAAATTCGGTGTTTCCTGCCAATCTTTTATTTGATAGCCACTTAGATCTTCTAGAAATTTATCAACAATGGAGTATTTTCCTGATGGCAATTCTATTTTGAGAAAACCCCTAACTCTTTTTGTTAATTGCTGATAAACACTTCTTAATTCTCCTATCATCTGGTCGAGTTCTACTATCTCTCTTTCTAAGAGGATTCTTTTTGCTTTCTCTTCTTGTTCTCTTAGTGCTCGTTCAATAGATGGGACCAATCTTTCCAAGCGTGATTTAATGACGTAGTCAGTTGCACCCCTTTTCAGTGTTTCAATAGCTAATTCTTCACCTAGAACTCCTGAGATGAATATGAAAGGAATGTCGGGTGCAAGCTTTTGACTTAAAGCTAGAGCTGTGAATCCATCGAATGAAGGAAGATTGTAATCTGCTAGAATCACATCAAAAATATTGTTTTCCAGGCTTTTAATGAATTCTTTTTCATTATCAACATGAATTATCTCACAATTAATTTCCTTCATCAATAGTGTTTCTTTTACTAATTCTGCATCGTTTTTGTTATCTTCCAAATGTAGAATTCTAATGAGAGGTTTCATGCAATTCTGCACCGCGAGAAGAAGTTTTTGCTTAAATTGAAAGCCAATTAATGATTCTTCCACATTATTAACTTTAAAAGTAATTTATTTTAGTTTTGATTGAGGACTTTTTGAAAAAAATAGATGATGTAGATTGAAAGATTTAATTCTAATCAATTACATCGAGCAATTATTACCGTTCGATCGGTATATTTTGCTCTATAAAAGTTGAAAGTATCTACCATCTTGTCTCCAGTTTTTGATTCCAAAATTAATGGTCCTTCTTTTAATTTACCTTTGACTACTTTATCAAGGAGATTCTCCATAGTTTTTGCTTCGTCTTTTGGAAAGAGATCAGTGAATTTTTTCTTTAACATTTCTCTTTTAGTATAGCCAAGCTTCTTTCGTACTCCTTTGTTTATATTCAAAATTGCTCCAGATTTACTATCAAAAACAATAAGGAAATCCTCAATTGCATCAAAAATTGTTTGAAGGTTTGCTTCAGAACTGATTACCTCTTCCTCAGCTCGGAGTTTTGCAATAGCATTACCCATTTCACGACCAATTGCTTCAAATATGGATAAATCATCTTTGGAAATAGTTCTTTTTTCTTTCAGACTAAGTATTAAGCCACCGATGACTTTTTGTTTTGAAAAGAAAGGCACACCTATAAGAGTTGAAATCCCAAGTCCTTTGTGACCTTCACTCATTTTCATATAATCTTCAACAAAGATTGTTTTTCCATCGACGAATAATTTCTTGAAAGATTTGTTTGCAATAGGCAATTCTTTTGCATCAGTTACAAATTGGCTGGACAAACCTAAAGATCGACGAATTTCGGCTTTCTTGGTTTCATCAATAATGAAATAAATAGCCCCACCATTGAAATCAAGTGAGTTCAAAAGCGTGGATAAAGTAAAATCAAGTAATTCATCCATATTTTTAGCATTATAACCTGCAGAAATTATTTTATTTAAAACCTCGAGCTCATAAGATCGTCCCTTTAGAGATGCCTCTAATTCTTTCAAATCCGATATATCAACGATAATTGCATTAATTGTAGATAATTGTGCTTCTTCGTCGGTGATAGATGTTAATGTCATAATAACTTGAATGAGAGATCCATCTTTGTGCTTACGAACACTTTCTATGGTTGTTTTCCCTTCTGCAAGAGTAGTTTTTATCATATCTTCTTGTAGCTGTTCTCCACCTGGTGGAGCAAGGATAGAAAGAGGCTTTCCAATTAATTCATCTGGAGTATAGCCAAGCACATCTTCAATTGGGGCATTTGCATAGATTATGTTTCCCTTAATATCTGCAGAGATAACTACTTCTTTACTATTTTCAATGATATTTACTAATTGCCTTCTTTGTCGTTCAAATTCTCTTCGTTCAGTGATTTCCCAAATTATTATTTGAACAGCAGGATCACCACGAAATGTCGTGAGTGTAGCATAAATTTCAGCAGGGAATTCTTCTTTATTTGTTCTCTTTAAAACTGTCTCATAGAGAGAGGGTTCTTTATCATCAAATTCGTAAATCGAATTCAAATAATTATCAATTTTTTCTTGGTTAGCGTCACTAAAATATTGTATAGGATCTGCACCAATTATATCCTTTATAGATTTTATTTGTAGTATTTTGAAAATTGTTGGACTAGCATATTTGATTTCTTTATTCTGTATTAATAGCACACCCATTTGTCCTGGCATGGATTCAACTAATTTTCTGTATTGGCTTTCGCTTTCTATTAGTGCTTCATCAGCTAGTTTTCTTTCTACTGCAGTTGAAAAAATCCCAGTTATGTTTTCAAAAAACAATTGATCTTCTTCTGGAATATCTTTCTTTACTTTTGATCCTAATTGAATTGAACCTAGAAACTTTTTATTTGCATTATAAATTGGCCAAGAAATGAAAGAACGATATTTGAATTTAGTAATAATGTCTGTATTTTTTAGAAACTCATGTTCGGAGGTATCTGGGGCAAAGATAGACTTGCCAAGAAATTGTGTTAAAGGTAATTCTGTCGATTCTATTGATACGTGCTTTAGAAAATCCTTAGCTTTGTCATCTAATCCATAATCTGCCATTGGTACTAAGATTTTTTCATTTTCATAATATATACGGATAGAACCTGAATCAAAACCAATTGTTTCTACAATTCCAATCAACACACTTTGACATAAATCTTGCACATTTAATGATTGAGAAGCAGCTTCTGCAATTATCTGGAGTACCTTTCTATCTCGAATAAGTGCATTTTCT
>DAOVHJ010000006.1 GCA_030671945.1 Candidatus Heimdallarchaeota archaeon | reverse complement strand
TACCTTGAATAAAGATGTAGTAAATATTGGGAGTCAATAACAATCTACATGTTTCTACCATGCCATCATCTGGATTAATCAACCAACTTCTTCCTACGATTACAATTCCTTGTGAAAAGCTAGCTCCAATATCAAAATCAACATCACCTGAGGATAAGAACATGTTAAACTCGTAGACTCCTTCAGTTAATATGTTGACAATGAACTCTTTGTGGTAGTCTTTATCTAAAAGGTAAGTTGATGTTTCAGTTCCCTTTGCTACCATCTGTGGACCGGATGGTGGAGCTAAATCTGAGTAATCATAATATGCTCGTAAGAATTCACCCCATGAAGTATGAACTTGCCAATCCATTCCTGCGAAAGTACCAGTTCTATTCGCATAATCATAGCAGGCATCTATCGGTAACTGATACGATGTTATTGGCATAAAAATCGCTATACCATGTGCTTTTCCTTGGTAACTTTCATGCTGCCAATTATGAGCAATAAGCTCATTTAATGCTAAGATTAGATTTGTTGTAGTTTCTGCTAAATTTTCTAAATGTATATAGTAATTAATATTTGAAGCAAAATCCTTCAAATCCATAAATGCTCCTTCAGAGAATGAGCGAGTTGCACTCCTCGACAAATAAAGCATGTAGTAGTAATCATAATCGTTTATCGCTTCTGTTAAATTACCAACCAAATTATTCATTATTGGAACTATTTGGTCGATTTTAGAAGTATCAATCGCTGAGAGACAGGTAGCCGCTGTAGTTGCATAGCGAAAGCCATATTCATCAACAAGTAGCTGACTAAACTCTAATGGTGTTAAAGTTGGATCTGCTTGCAAACCAGCAATAATTGGTTCATAATCGAAGCCATCAAATGGTATGTTTTCTTCTGAAGCAACAACATAATCACAGAGATTTCTCAATTCATATACAATTTCCATCATATTCATAACACAGCAATCAAAAGAAATTACATCAATATACTCGCCCTGATTACTAGTTGCAGTTGAAATTGCTGATTGCATTTCATCAACTGTTAAACGATCATTAGAAGGAGAAGTATAATCATAACAAGCACCCCAAATACCATTCCCATGATCCCACAAATCAAGACAATAGTATTCTGCAGGATAATTAATAAAACAATATTCAAGAAATGCTTGGAGTATTGCTGGATCTCCCATATTCACTTCCCCAAGAGTGCTCAATAACACGGAATCAATACTAGTAGTCACATCATCAGAAATTTCATAGTATCTCCCATCAGACCAATCACCATTGCTTGTATCATATTGACCATGACGATCTACTAAAATAACTACATTAATATCAACGTTTGTTCCCCCTCCTCTTTCCATTTCATAAATATCTGAAATAGCTGCTTCTTCTAAATCATTGTCTCCGTCAAGGTAAACCATGAATGTCCATGATTTTGCTTCTGCATTAGGCTGAAGAGATTTTTCATTTACATCTTTCTCGGTTAATACTGCTAATTGATTTTCAGAATTAATAGAGGGTAAATCGTTTATTCCCATCTTACCAATAGATGAACTAGTCACCAAAGTAGTTAATGTACTAACTATCAAGAAAGTAAAAATCAAACCATAGATTGTAGAAGACATTTTGTTTTTCATGTAAAAATCATTCCTCAATTCGCAAACAGTATCAAGACATGATTCTTTATTAAAGACTTTTATTCAAAGTCTCAAAAATTATTACTCAAAGAAAAAAGTATTGGGAAACTTTACAGAAGATTTCCTCACTGCAAAATTTCTTCATCAGTTTTCTTGTACTTTTGTCGAATTCTATGTATCCATACATGCTTTATATCACTCACTTGATCAACAAAAATGATCCAGCCGGTTTTATTTAGGATTAAATCTGTATCAAGACGATTGAGTTTTGGTTTTCGAAAACCATTTTGAACTCTTAAAAGGAACCACTCAAAAGACCCAGTGAAATTAGCATGCGACCACAATCGAACTAGACCTATATAACAAACAAGTGAAAAGCAAGCATACAACAACGCATAACCCAATTGATGTGGTTGATTAAATGTCCTTAACAAGAAATTGTGCCCAACGAATCGTCCTGCAATCAGATTCATAAAGGATGCTGGAATGAAATCATATATCTCCAAGGCATAAATTGATAGCGATGCCATAGACCATAATCGCAGTTCTCTTGAAAGCCAATTATCAGCAAAAACCTTTCCTCGACCTTTAAACTCAACTCTTCTAAAGAAGAGCATTAGTAATCCCATTTGACCTCCTAATTGCAACAGAAACACTGGCAGCGATGATCGAGTATCGAATACCATGGGATATCCTAAAGCAATTAAAACAGCTCCAAGAATCATCATTAATAATCCCGTGGATCCAAAGATAGGCGTAATATATTTCGGAGGTTTAGCTAAACACACAGTGAAACCTATCATCACACCTACAAAAGCCGTACAGAGATACGGAAAGAAGGGTTCCAGCCCTCCAGCAATTTGCACAAAAATCCACGTTTTAAAAGAAGCATTGTATTCTTGTACGCCAATATCTGGCCATCCTCCACCAGTATAACCATCTGGTAGTTCCCAAGGCATGTTATCAACTGCATTCTGAACAAAATGTGTAGAAACAAGCACAGATAATGCTAGTATGCCATAGATAATCATGTTTCTACCATACTTTCGATGACCATTCTTACGCAGTAAGAAATAATTAATAACTGAAGTAATGATTATCGACCAAGCAATAATTTGCAGAGTTCTGATCCCAAAGAAATGCAACCAAAATCTGGAGACTGCACTCCAAGCACCGTTCTTTATACCATTTCCAAAATATCCATAATAAAGCAGTGCTTCAATAATATAATCAGCAATGAAAAGAAACAGTCCAGTAATTATTCTTCGTAGAAGAATTTTCTCAAGATTAGCTCCTTTTTGTGCACTTTTAACCATGCCCAGAGTATTGACTGTAATGGATACCAATAAGAAAAAAGAATTCCAAGTTCCAAGATAAACAAGAAAACCTATTGGTGCAATAGCTATTGGATTAATTAAATCGAAAATGGCACTTGGATCACTTGTGAACCAACTAGGATCAAAGACATGGTTAAATCCATGGAAGAATGTCATGAGAAATATAGCCAAACCTCGAGTAAAATCTAGAGTAGCAATCCTACCAGGTGGTTTTTCAAAGCTCTCTACTCTGTTATTACTCTCATCGTTAACCATTGACTATCACCTCTAGCTGAAATGATGTAATTTCTGTTTATTGAAAATTAAATTTTTTGGCGAAAAAAAGTAATAACTGTGAATGTATATATTATCCAATGTGAGGGCAATGACTGAAATCAAAACCTGTGTCGATTTTTGGCAATACTTCAAGAAAATAGCATATAAGACTGTAAAGAAAATTGAAAGCGATAAAGCTTGGAATTTCAAAATCACTTCTAAGGAGTTTACAATAAGGGAAACATTCAATCATACAATACAAGCCATATTTGAAGATGCAGGAAATTGGTTCTTAAATGAAACACTAAAATTCGTCCCTACTAATGTTCCTACAGCAGATTTAGAAAGAGCAGTTAATAGAATGATTAATGCAATAGAATCAATGACAGATTCTCAACTGGAAGATGACTTTACTTTCCCTTGGGGAGTAAAAACAACGGTAAAAGAAGCAATAATGCAAAACCTCTACCACGCAATAGGACACTTTGCACAATTAAGAGAAAGATCTGGAATAAAGAGTAGAACAAAAAAATAGTTTAAAATGGTGGAGTGGAGGAGATTTGAACTCCCGACCAGCAAGTTTCTCTAAAGAGAGCACCGCTCCAAAATTACATCATTCCGAACGGTCAGTATTTTTGTTTACTTTTTCTGGAGCCTGCCGTGCTGCCTGGCTACACTACCACTCCAAGGTTGTGCACTTTTTTCTGCTTGATTGACCTATAAAATACTTTCGATTTTAATGAGATTCTATTCTTTTTTCTTTTAACTCAATAATTAATCAAATGTTTATTAACTCGTTTCTCTCTTCAGAAATAGTGTGTTGAACAAATGAACTCTGAGATTAGAAAAGTTAAATGGTATGAATTTTCAAAGTTTAAGAAATCCATGATTAGAAACATGAGTCACGATCCTCAAATTTCACAAACTAATTTTTTCATCAAGTTTTTGATGTTTATTTGGTTCAGAATCAAAGCTGATAATTACTTTTACATTAAGGATAACGAAATTGCTGGTATACTTTCCTTAAGTAAAAATCGTGGTGATCAATTATTTATTTACACCATTGCAGTTGAATCTACTTTCAGAAAACAAGGTATTGGAAAAGCATTAATGACTTTTTCAGAATCAAGAGCTTTGGAATTGAACAAGAGCTTTCTAGCTTTAGTTGTTATGGCCAATAATTCTTCTGCTATCTCACTTTATGAAAAGCTTGGTTATAGAAGAGTTGGTGAAGGAATCACTTATCTATCAATAATGGTTGATAAAATCCAATCCAGCAAAACAAACTCATTAGAACTCAGAAAGCATAACTTCAATGATAGTAACTTAATGGTAATACTAAGACAATTTGTTCTTGGAGAGATTGAAGCGGTATCTGGTAAAGCTGGCTTAGAGTATTTTGAGAGGATTAGTTATCCGGATTACTATGCTTCAATAAAAGAAATTATTCAAAAAGAAAAACAAATGATTTATTCAATCTATAATGATGAAGTTTTAGTTGGTTTTCTTTTGCTTAGCGATAGAAAGCATCAAAGAACTATAGCAGTTTCTTCCCATGTTGATACCTGGAATTTTGATTTCCTCAATAATCTCTCATCTTCACTAATGAGAATTCCCAGCTCATCTGGTGAAATCAATACATTAAGATTTAAATTATCAATTAATAAAGTTGAGAAAATGAATTTCTCGAATCAAACAGTTTTCGAAAGAGATTTTTCTAGAAATAAAATGTTGATGTTTAAAAAACTATGAAAAATCTTCTTTGTTTTCTTCCCATCATTTCTTTTGAGGTTATTTGAGAGTGAGAACTCTTTTCGAGTTCTCTGTGATTACTTTATTGATTAATTCTTGTTCTATTCCTTCCTTTACACAAAATGGAACGAATTTATCAAAGAATGTTGCATATGGTCTAATATTTTGGTTCTTATTTTCTTCTCTGTTCTTTTTAATCTTAAAGGAACCAGAATCTTGACCGAATAGTAGTTGAACTATCAGATTCTCTTCTAGCAATTTCTTTATTCCTGGGGGATATTTCTCAAAGTTTTCTGCACCTGCTATACCATCAAATTCTATCCACATTCCTTTCTTTGCAACTTCAAGAATTAATGGGATATTCATTTTTGCATCTGCATGAACCCAGATAAAATTATCAAAAGGCAAGTTTTCTTCCTCTAGAATTTCAAATACTCGCTTTACACTTGGTTCTTGATATACATGACATTGGATGCGAAGGCCTGTTTCTAAACTGGTTTTAATGGCTGCTCGAAGTAATTTTTCTTGTAATGGAAAAACTTCTCCTTCATCACCAAGAGCCATTTTAATGAATCCCGGTTTTATTCCCGTCCCATCTATTCCCTCATTTGCTTCCTTTACCCAAATAGAAGCAATCTCATCAATTGTTTTTTCCTTAATGTCATTTGGGACACATTTTCCTCTCACAGAAAAACCATCCCAAGCACCTGTACATGTGATAATATTCAAACCAGATTTTTTAGCACATTCTTGTAATACCTCTAAATCTCGACCGAGTCCATTGGGAGTTGCTTCAACAATAGTTGAACATCCCTTATTTTTTACATCAATCAAAAATGGTAAAACAATATCAACAACCTCCTCAGTTGTATAAGTTTTCTCAATCATGTTTGTTCCATCTAAATCCACTAAAATGTGTTCATGCATTAGTGTTGCACCTAATTCATCTTCAGAAATAGGTCCTAAAACAGTATTAATCATTGTTATCAATTCCTCAAAACATCTGATTTAACATTCGTGAAGAATATAAAAACTTTTCAGACTACTCTTGGATTCAAGAAAATTTCTCTTTGTTTTCTTCCCACCATTTCATCCATTGATCTATTCTTTTTTCGCGATTTTCTTTTGTCATACCAGCAACGAATCCAAATCCAGGATTTCCAAGAGCTCTACGTAAGAGTACTATTTGACCCATATGTCCCATGAAGTGTAATGATACTCTTTGAATTGCTTGCATAAGTGACTCCTTTGATTTTTTCCCAGCATCAGCTTCTGGTACTTGTCTGAATTTCTCTTCAGGCAATTTGTTTAGATAGTCAAATGCATCTTTGCGTATTTCTAGATAACTTTCAATTAATTCCTTGAAAGATGTCGGTAATCCCTCATTTATTTCTTCTTTTGAAACTCCAAACGAATAACATGCCCCTTCTTCTTCCGAGAGTTTTCGATATCCTTGGCATAATTCTCCACAAATGAAATCCATATGCGAAGCACAATGGCCAAAAATCCAACCAATAGGATTTACATCATCTTTTATTTGTTTCAATATTTGCTCATTCTCTAAATTTATTGTAGAGAGTAATAAATTGCAATCAGCAATCTCAAGTAATGTTATCGATAATTCCTTAATATTTCGTTTATCATTAATTGTATCTGTCATTTTAACCACACAAAATAATATCCAATTAATCTATGTTAATTTTGTTAACATGAAATTAGAAACTTGCGGTTTATTTTTTGATTATTGAATTGAAAGGAAAATGTTCTTAACTCATTAATTGTAAATTGATGATACATAGTATGTTAAATGGCAGAATTAGTAATTCAGGAGATTTCAAGTTTTGACTGATTGTGTTTTATTCCTTCATGGTCATCAACCCTATTATAACGAAGAATTTATTGTGAAGGAGATTACTTGGCAAAGTTATGGTCCTATGTTTAAAATGCTCTCAGATTTAAGTAAGGATAACCAGTTCTCAATTAATCTCTCTTTAACTGGAAGCGTAATTCAATGGTTTGAACGTACAAATAATGATTTTTTGATTTCAACTTTGGGTGAGTTAATTGATCGCGGGGTTGTTGAAGTTTTATTATCTCCTTTTTATCATGCTCCTTTTGTTTTCACAGATGATGGTTTTATCAAAGAACAATTTTATCATCACCGTAAAATGGTCAAAGAAATGTTTGGGAAGGAAATGAGAGGCTTATTCCCACCAGAACTGGTTTTCTCTACCCATAAGAACCATCTTCTCCAAGAGCTTGACATCGATTATTCTATCATTGATGGTGTGTATAGTACCTTCTATTCTGATGATGTGGAAGGTATTTGGAAACTGGAAACGGAAAAAGATATCTTTATTATTCCTAGAAATCGAGCACTCAGTTGGCATTTTTCAGACAATGCCTTTCCCAATGGACAATGGATGCTCGAGACCATTAACAAGAAAAATGGTCCTGTAGCAATTGGTTGTGACCTCGAGTGTTTTGGTCATCATAGAGGAACCGATTCCTTCAGATTTCTCGAATACTTTCTTACAAATGCTGAGAAAGCGAATGTTCAATTATCTCGAGCAGAAGAGGTTGTAAAACGAAATAAGAAGAATGCTCAATTGTATCAAGCCGAAGAAGTTACAACTTGGGCTAGAAGCATAAACGTATTTTTCCCCCATTCAAAGATAATTGAAATGTGGTTTGCGAGAAACGATGCTGTTTCAACGTATCATCGCATTGAATATTTCTACTTTAAACTTGAAAGTATGTTGCAGAAACGTGTTGCTTCAGATGGTGATAAGAAACTAAAGAAACTCTTGGAGCAAGTAATAGATATTAAGATGAAAAAACTTGATGATATTCGCTGGGGAATTTATCGAGAATTAACAGATGCTGCTCTTTACCATGAAGATTTCTCAAATGAAAATACCTATCGAGCAATGATGGATCGTTGTGGTTGGATAAAAGGTCGTTTGTGGAAAGTTGAAGAAAAACTAACTGAAATTATGATGACATTATAACTGATGTTATGTCATATTAGTTTTGATTATAGATGCAACTCTACAGGGAATGGTAAATCCTTCATGGATTCCTTAATAAACGAAGTAAATTCTTCAGTCAATTCTTTTCCTTTATGTTTCTTACTAATTACTGTATAGCTATTCGGTTGTATTTCTTTCAGATAATCAATTAATCCTTGAACATTCCTTTTAGTATCATTCAGATCTCTAACAAATTTCGTATCAAACATTAGATTTCCTTTGAAATGTTTGCTGAATTCCTTTAGACCGTTCAACGTGTCTTGTAATCGAACATCTTCAAGTGGTCTGCATATCTTCTTGAATTCTTTATCATAGACACTATTCAAATTGCACCCTAGAATTGTACATTTAGCAAATTCATTTTGTACATCTTTTCGATTCAGTAAAGAACCATTTGTATAGGCAATAATACCTATGCTTGGATACTTCTCTCTGATTTTATCTGCTAATACACCAAACCCACTGTAAAGAGCGGGTTCGCCACTTCCGGTAAGCAAAATGTATTCCACAATGCCATTGTTTTCAATGTAATTGCTTATTTCAGAAAATACTTCTTCAATAGGATAGAACTCAGATCGTTCCATAGTCCATTTTGTTGTTCTTCCGACTCCACAATAAATACAATCGTGGTTACAAGTTTTTTTCGGACTGAAATCTACTGGTAAAACATTCTGACATCCTAGAGCATTCGTTATTTCTTTTAGGAACTTATATTCCATTTGTGCACCTCTTTATTTATCCATTAGAAACTTCGCTTTCCTCAAGATGTCATAGAGCTCGTTTATTTTCTCTTCTGGGAATGGACGATTCCACTTGGTAAAGAACCAATCCAAATATCGCTCAAAACCAATCTCTGATAATCCTGCTGCAGGAGCACCTAATTTCAAATCTTGGTCATCATAATCTTTTACAAGCTGGTCAAGTTCTTCATGTGAAAGTTTTTGGTATTTATTTTTATGAATGATACCCGGACCAGATAATCGACCCTTTTTCCATTCAGGTTCTTCCTTAGCATAACCAAAACCCACAGCAATTAAGGGAAAACAATACTGTTCTGGTAAATTGAAATGCTTGTAAACATCTTCCATTTTCGCTCGATGTACACTATTTGTAATAATAGAATCAATCCCAAGTGATTTAGCTGCAATGACTGCTGTTTGAGCAGCAAGACAAGTATCTATAGAGCCTGTGATAAATAATCGGATATTTTTTGGATCATACTCATAATTTAAATGCTTGGCTGTATCAATTAATCGATTAAAATCTACACAAAAAACAAGTCCTTTGTTGCTTCCATAAAACATTTGATCCAATATTTCTTTTTCATCAACAACAATGATTGAATAATTTTGTCTACTTGAAGCATTTGCAGCTCGAACTGAACTTTTTATGATTGTTTCTAAATCTTTATCTGCAATCTTCTTGTCAGAGAATTTCCGAATAGATCTTAGACTTTGTAGAATTTTTATAGTTTCGTTCACTCTATTTTTCACCTTTCAATTAACTTCTATATCTAATATGCAGCTAAATTATCAATCAAGAATTTTTTTTCCTTTTTTTGAAGAAAAGTCACCTGTTATTACTATTATTTTCTCCTTTAAACTTTATAAAGCATTACATTATTTTCAGAAATATTTCTCAAACCTATGAGAAGCTTTTTTATAGTCCTTGAGAATATTGAAGTAATGATTCACAAAAGAGAAGGCAAAAAATTCGTTTGTGAATTCATTTGGTGAATAATGTATGGTTATAGAAGATGTTGATCCAAAATATCATTTAACTTTCCCTGCAAATAGCAAGGAATCAAGAACATTAAGCAAAATTGTTTCCGAGTATAATAAACTTCTAGAGGAATTTGAAGAACCAAAAGATGCTCAGAAGCTTAGATTAAAAGCATATGAATTTGCAGAATATAACTCTCAAGACATTACTAGTGCTCTCAAAACAATGAGACTTGCTCTTAAGATAATGAAATCTTGTAATGGTCTGAGATAATATCACAGTTATCACTTTCATCAGGGCTTCAACCCTGAAATAACGATTGCATACAGAATCCCCCTTGGGGGACGATGTTTGCGAATTTGCCATCCATCATCTACCGCGATGAGTCAAAGTATTGAAAACCCTTTCGTTCTTTGGCTCATCACAATTTTTCGCATAAAATTTTATTTCTGTTTCTTGGTCAAATAAAAGAGGTGCACCCTACTGGTCTACAAGATTAAAAAAAGTTCGTCAAATGCTAACTATGGCCAATGTTCAACCTGGCGAATTGGTTTATGATTTAGAATGTGGAGATGGTCGGATTATTGTTATGAATGCACAATGCTTTAACGTCCGTGCAGTAGGTATAGAAATTGATCTCTTTTGTTATCTTTGATGTCTATTTCAAACTACAATACTTGGTTTGATAAAGATAAAATAAGTGTTTGATTGGAAGGTGAAACCAATCAAACAATTTATGCCGAGTTACATTCTTATAAGCTTTAATCAGAGAAAATTGTTTTAAGAGTATCAGTAGCTTCTCCTAAACGCTCAATTGAACTATTTGGTGAAAAAATGCTTTTCATTGCTTTTTTAGTTCGTATTTTGCCCAAACTATATTTGTTCAATAAATTAACTACTTCCTTAAACGCTGATCGTTCTTTATAATTAATTTCTCTAATTTCTTCATGGGAAATTAATGCCGAAAGAATAAATTCCTTGGAATAACTTTCAATTTCTATAGGTAAGAGGATGAATTCCCCGTATTCCGTGTTTACAAGCACGAAATTTAATTTTCCCATAAGCAGATCAGTAGCATATCTTTTTGCTGATGAGTATATTATTGAACTTATTGCTGAAAAGAATTTTGTCGTGAGATCTTTTTTAGTATAGGCAGATACGGTCAATCCACTTTTATCTGACAATACAATCAAATCAAATTGTCCTTTTTCCACAAGATTTTTCAACAAGTTCTCAAGAATTATTGCTTTCGATCGTCGTTTATGTAAGATTGACATTTCTATAATACACTCTCCTCATGAAGAATATGTTCACCATCAGACATGTATTGATGAATTTCCTTGCCGACATTTTCAATTTCATATAAAATCATTCCAACATTTAGTATTGATGGATAAATAACGAGTAAAATAATGTTTGAATGAATTAGTGTTAGTATTATTGAAAAGCTTTCTATGTATAATGAATCAGCACTACCTGCATGGATTATTAATTGTTTCAATTCTTTGTTTGCATCGATTAGTTTAATTGATTGCTCAGCCATTGACAATGCTCCAGCTGAAACAGCTCCAATGTTTTGATAATAACCCATTGTCTCTAAATTACCCATTATTTGTGATATATCATCTGATGCGATAACTAACCCATCTTCAGTAACGAGTAACGAATTCCAAACTCCGGTGCGTTTCTTAAAATCTGTTAGTACTTCTAATAATCGCTCTTTTGTGTTTTCTTCTTTTTCTTTTACAATCATTTTTAGGCCTCTTGTATTTCTGGTATTGGTTCTTTTTGAACTGGTTCTCTAACAATTTTATTTAGCAAGCTAATGAGAGCTTCTTTTACTCCGAAATTTTCTTTCGCAGATGCTCCATAAGTCGTTTCACCAAGTATATTAGATACCATATCAGGGGGGTTTGCATCCGCTAAGTCTTGTTTATTAGCAATAATAATTATCGGAATATCAAAACCCAATAATACTCTTGATTCAGCAAGTAATGTTATTGCATTACCAATAACATTGATATCAGAGCTATCGATTACGAAAAGAATCCCTTGACTATCTTTGATAACATGCTCTCTCACAGGTTTGAAATGTAACTGACCTGGACCTCCTTTTAGCTCGATTCTATTTATTATCATGTCTTTATAATCTTCTGGATTTTCATTGTAATCTTCAAGATTTGTAATAACTCCGCTACTACCCATATTGGGTCTGCACCATAAAATAGTGCCAAGATCAAACCCAACTGTTGTAGAACTTTCCTCTCCTCTATATAGTCCTTTTAATGGTTTGTCGATCGAGAAAGCTTTTTTATCAAGTGAATGAATGAGAGTTGTTTTACCTGCTTGAAAGTATCCAGCAACATAAATTTTGTAATCATAAGGTTTTTTTATTTGCATTTTTTTAATCACCAAATTGATAATTCAAATATAAAATATACTTTGGAGAAGAGTCTTTCAAGACGTCTCCCCAAAATTTCTTATCCGAGAATTTGCTTTATTTCACCAACAGCTTTGTTGATTTCAAATTCAAGTAATCCTATTTTTGAATCTGCAGGAGCAACAGCAATTAAAACTCCATTAGAAAGTGCTGTAGCGATGACGATTCGTTCCTCTGCTGTGATTAGAAGAGATTTTAAATCTCCACATGAGAGGGTCACTCCTACTCTTGCACCAACAGATGTAAGAGCAGCTGACATTGCTGCTAAAGCATTTTCGTCAAGATTTTTCAATCTTGAACCAGAAGCCATTAGTTGTCCTTTTTTACTCACAAGAGCACTTGTGAAAATTTCAGAATCATTTTCAAGAACATTCAATATTTTACCTAGTTTTTCAATTTTTGCACTCATAGTAATCAACCTGCCTTTTCATAAAATTCGCATGTCTCTTTTTCTTTAGCTGAGGCATACCTTTGGTATTTATCACACCAAATCATTCCTGTTTCTGATGTTTGAGCATGTTTGCAATCAGATTTTTCCATTTTTCGTTAGCTCCATTTTAATCAATACTCATTTCGAGTAAACAAGCGTTCTCAGAATCAATTCTTTTCAAAGAATCGATGCTCAATGTTTTACCAAGATTCTTGGAAAGAAATGCTGCAAATATTGCCATTAGTACACAAGGTGGAGGATTAGTTACAGGATCTATGCCATCTTCTTCTGCAGCTTTTCTTATGAGTAAAGTTGCTGGTTGTAGAAGACAATAAGAATTTTTGACTATCATTTTATCCTCTGTTAATTCAATTAGTTCTGATGAATTAACTAATCCGAGGTCAACAATCCTTTGTACATAGAGCTCTATTGCTTCTTTTAGCTCTTTACCTTCAAGAGCTTCTTCAATTCCTTGTCCTTCAAATTTAATATCATTTAGTAGCTTAACAGCATCTTTTTGAAATCCTGCTGCTACTCCTTGAAAGAGCAAGTGCATATTTATGCCCATTTTGTAAACACTTTCTGCTATTGAACAAACAACAGCATTGGAAAATGCTACCATATCTTTGTAATCCATGTGATGTTTACCTCCTTTATAAAGCATAGTGACCTTTATAAAGGCTATATTACTTTATAATATAGTTTTTACTTTATAAAAGCTTACGATTTAGGCAAAAATAGCTTTATTTTCTTAAAAAATAACGGACAATAACTATAGAATATAAAGGTAAGTATATAAACAATTATGATATATATAAATGTAGAACAATAACTGGTGCAAGAGAAATTGTCTAAAGTTCACGAAATTAGCGAAAAAGAAGAAAGATCCGATTTAAAGATAGAAACTCGATTAAAAAAATTAACGGGACATACTGATACTATTTGGTCCTTAGCAAAATTACCTAATGGTAATATAGTTTCCGGATCTAGAGATACTACAATTCGTATATGGTCAGCTGAAAGTAATGAATGTTTGAAAGTGTTAGAAGGCCATACCGATGATGTATTAACTGTATCTGTCCTTCCAAATAACGACATAGTTTCAGGTTCAAATGATAATACAATACGAGTGTGGTCATCGAAAACTGGTGAATGTTTAAAAATATTAAAAGGTCATCGATCATGGATTACTTCTATAATAAACTTACCAGATGGAAGAATTGCATCAGGATCTCATGATAACAGTATTCGATTATGGTCACTTGAAGAAGAAAAATGTGAAAAAACATTACTTGGTCATAGTGATTGTGTAAGTTCTCTATGTCTATTGCCAAATAATGAAATTGCCTCAGCATCGCATGATAGAACAATTCTAATTTGGAATATAGAAAAAAATATTTGGGTATCAAAATTAAAAGGTCATTATGATTGGATTACAACAGTTAAATTCATTAAAAACGATTTAATTGTCTCTGGTTCTGTTGACAAAATCATACGTCTTTGGTCTCATAAATTAAATAGACGTATAGCTATAATGAAAGGTCATACTGATTGGATAACTTCAGTAGATGGGCTACCAAATAGCATAATTGCTTCTGGTTCGTTAGATAAAACCATTCGTTTATGGTCTTACAAAATGGCTAAATGCCTTGGTGTATTAAAAGGTCATTCCGGAGGAATTAGTGACGTTATGTTTATAGACAAGGATAATCTTGCATCAGCTTCTTATGATAATACAATCGGAATTTGGTCATTAGCTACCTCAAAATTAGCAAAGGAAATTAAAGGTGAACCATCATGTCATATCTGTCCCTTCTCTGATAATTATCCTGAAATTGAAGAAATTGAAATCAAATAAATGAATCATATTTTTTTCTTTCCAATTTCTTATATTCAATATTTATGTCGCGATGTTATGAAGAGCATGTTAATGATTCATTTATCACAATTTATTATCGATTTTCAAAATTATTACTAATTTTTTCTGCTTTTGGAAGATAGATCTTAAACGTAGTTCCTTTTCCAGGTTCACTATAAACATCTATCCAACCATTATGTTGTTTAACAATGTTGTAGACAACTGATAAGTTGAATTTAGTACCTTCTGTAAATTGCCTTTGATCATAAACGGGTTCAAATATTTGATGAATATCTTCTTTCTCGATTCCTACTCCAGTATCTTCAAGAACTATTCGAATGAAGTTATTGATCTCAATATCACGTAAGGCTTGTGGTTTATTTTCATCTATAGTAAGATTTGATGTTTTTATTGATAGTTTCCCACCATTTGGCATAGCTTCTTTTGAATATATCAAAAGATTAGTCATCATATTTTCGAGATTACCTTCATCTCCCCATATTGTCCATAAATCTGGGGCTAAATCAGTATCCACAATGATATTGTCTTTAAAGATCCAACCAATCATTTTCTGCAAAACAATAATCAGCATATTCACATTGACAAAATTAAATGTAAGTGATTGTTTTTGTCCAAAGAGCATTAGTTGTTGTATTAAATTCGTTGATTTAACTGCAGCATTATTCGCTTGCATTATATAATTATATAATAAGTTGTCTTTTGTATTTTTCATTAATAAACTTAAATATCCTTGAATAACTGTAAGCTGATTACTAAACTCATTAGCTACCTCATTAGTCATTCTATTAATTGCATCCATTTTCTGTGATTGAAAAAGTTGAAGCTGTAATTTTTCTTTTTCTTCTTCCACATCTTTTTGTTCCTTTATATCTATAGCCACTCCAACATAACCAAGAAGTTCACCTAAGTTATCTTTTATTTGTGAAAAAGTAATATAAGTTGGAATTTCTTCATCATTTTTCCGTTTTGCTGTAAATTCTCCTTCCCAATGCCCTGTTAGTTTAAGTATTTTTAAAATCTCATCCATAATTCTTTTGTGACCTTTTGGGCAAATCAATTCGTGAAATATCTTTCCTAATGATTCTTCATAACTATATTGAAATAACCTTTCAGCGAATTTATTCCAAGAAGTTATTTTTAAATCCATATCTATTGCAACCACAGCATTTCTTATTTGGTTTAATAATGAGCTTTGAAAAAGTATTTTTTCTTCTGATTCTTTTCTATTTGTAATGTCTCTCATTGAAGAGATTATTATTTTATTGCCATTTATTTCAGCTAGGTTGCTATTAACCTCAACTGGAATTTTTCGCCCATCTTTAGCAATAAGTGTTCTTTCAAATAGACGTGTTCCACCATGAGTCTTGACATCGTAACTACTGACTATAAGTTCCTCTTGAGAAGGATCACGAATATCAAAATAAGACAAATTATGAAATTCTTCTCTAGTATATCCAAGCATTTCACATGCTGCATTATTTGCATCTATGAAATTACTTGGAGCTTTGCCTTCAATAAAATTACGAATAAAAACTGCATCAGTAAAACTGTTAAATAATTGAAGATAATGTTCTCTACTTTCTTTTAATGCATTTTCGAATTTCTTTCTTTGAGTAATGTTTATTATTGTAATAAATATTTTTGCTAAAGATTCTTTATAAAATTCTGGAACAATTGATTTAAGAAATACCGTAATAACTTCTCCGGTTAAGGTTCGGAGAGTTGTTTCTACTCCGAATTTTCTTTCTCCATCTGCTAATCCAATGATTTTTTCTTGAAATTTATTGTAAGAATCATTTGTAAAAATAACATCTAGTCCTGATAATAATTCTTCTTTACTTTTAGCTTTGAGTAAATCTGAAGCTGCTTTGTTAACATCTATAATTTTTACTAAACCTCTACATTTTTGAATGTCTTCTGGATGTTCTTGGAAATATTTTCTGAAGTTTGTTACACCGGATGATCGTAAATCATCTAGATATTCTTTTAGTTGGGAACCATCCCCTTCACATAAAGAAATTGAAGAATCTTCGAAAAGAGCTTTATAACGATTCTCACTTTTTCCTAATAACTCCATTGATTGACTATTTTGAAGCGCTATTGCAGCTATATCACTAAAAACAGCTGCTAGTCGAACATCGTTTTGAGTGAATCCTCCTGGTTTAGATGAAAGACCAATTAAACCAACAGGTTTACTTTTAATTTTCAATGGTGTCATTAAAACATTCTGGAGCTTTTGGTGTTCAGAAGGTAAAGATTTAATCCAACCATTACTAGAAAAATTATTATCATAAACAACTTCTCCTGTATGATAAATTTGTTCACTTAGCTCACAAATAGGCATTTGTAGTGTAGGATCAACCTTATTAGAAAGCCCTCCTGAATCCAAAAATATTATTTCATTTTGTAAGCCATCCTTAGATAATAATGCAACATATCCTGCTTTAGCACCAATCATCTCTTTGCATGTTTGGAAAATTGATAATGCTGTTTCTTTAAAAATATTAGACTCCAATACTGCTTGAGCTGCATCATAAAAAGATGAAATCTCTTTCTCTTTATACTGACCATCAATTATTTCTTGTTTTAGATTTTCATTAAGTTTTTCAAGTTCTAAAGTTCTTTTTTTAACTGTTTCTTCAAGGCGTTTCTGATATTCTTTCATTTCCTTTTCTATTTGATTACTATGAGTTAAATCTCGAATAACAAACAATATGAACTTCTGATTTCCTTGAACGTTCAAATTTGCACTTATCTCAACAGGAATTTGTTTTTTATCCTTTGTTAATAATTGAAATTCAAAAAGCGCAGTTTTATCAATAAGAATTTGTTGGTGTATTTGCTTAGCTTTATCCATTTCGTTCTGAGGAATCAAATCGATTGGAGATATTTCAAGAAATTCTTCTTTCGTATAACCCAATAAATGATTTGCCTTATTATTTGCATCAACAAAATTGCTTAGCTTAACTTCTTCTGAAATTTCTAAAACTAATAGAGATTCATTAGCATTATTAAACAAAATACTATATCGTTCATCAATCTCACGAAGTTTTTGTGTGAGTAGATTCTTTTCAGTTACATCACGCAATATACAATGAGATTGTTTAAAATTACCTTCTTCGTCATAAGAAATTACTCCATCAGCTTCTATTGTTAATATGGAATTGTCTTTTCGCATTATATCGTATACTATTCCAGAGATTTCACCTTGCTTTTTGAACTTCCGAAAGTATCCTTGAAAAATATCTAATTGGCCTGGTTTTAAAAGCTTAGAGAACTCCTGACCAATAACTTCTTCTTCTGAATAACCGAGCATTTTCAACCATACTTTATTTACCATGATTAATTTTCCATCACTGTCAAGTGATTGGTAGGCATCGGGTAGATTTTCATATAGCTTTTGAAAATATTTTTTATGTTCAAGCAGTTCTATTTCCTTTATTCTACGATCTAAAGCATTGACAAAAATATGAGTTAATGTTCTACTCAATGTTATGAAAACATCAAATTGCTTTTCCTCAATTAACTGAAAACCTAAAATTGACATTGCACCATAAAGCTTTCCTTCAAGAAACATTGGAATTAATATAACAGATTTAACATTGAGTTGCTTATAGAATCTTTTAAAATTTTTAGCTTTATTTGGCAAATTATCTATATCATTTATCACTATTGGTTCAAATTGCTGTAGTGAATCAAAAAAGTAGTCTAAATTTTTGGTTGGATATGATTCGTAAATTATTGAGCATAAAGTGCTTGAACACCAAGAGTGTGTTATTGTAAATATTGACATATCATCATTAAACTTTATAATTTGACAACATCTTGAACCAGTGAAACGAGCTAGTATTTTCAAAGCTGAACCAATACTCATATCTATTTCATCAACTGGTAAATTGATAAAATCTGTAGAAATTCGTTTTATAATTTTATCAAATTCAATATGAAAATTCAATGCAGTAGTTTCGGTTTCTGAATCGGTGATATCTAATGCTGATATTATCAACTTAATCTCATCGTCGTCTGTTAAAGTTCTACAACGACATTTTATTAATCTCCTTTCTCCATCTTTTCGAATAATCCAAAATTCAGAATCAATAAAACCTGAATCATCAGGCTGTTTTCTTGCTATATCTTGTAATTTTAATCTATCCTCAGGAGCTAAGAAATCATGTAAATAATATTTTTCAAACTCTTTTTTTTCTACACCAAAAATATCACTAATTTTCTGATTTCCATATATTATATTGCTATCTTCTTTAATTATAAAAAAACCTTCTTGGTGGTTATCAATAAATTTTTTTAATGTCTCTAATTCCTTTGATTTCATTTCATTTTTTGAGAGTTCACTTTCTTTCAATAGTATCCCCTTAAAGAATTTTAATTAATTAGCTTTCTCTAATCAGCTCTTATCTTTTTTTCTTATTTAATTTTTTCACCAAAGCATTCAAAATATCTGTGGTACTGAAAGGTTTTGACAAAAATGTATAACCTATTTCATGAATATCTGATATTTTTGATTGAAGTCCAGTATAACCACTAATCATTATTACCTGCAAATCGGATTTCAATGTTAATAATTCTTCAACTAATTCCAAACCATTTTTATCTGGTAAAACAACATCACAGATTATCAAATGAAAATTACCCTTTTCTTTTGAAAAAATATCTAATGCTTCCGTTGCATTTTCTGCAGTAAAAACCACATAACCTTTATCTACAAGAAGAATATCAAGCAATTCACAAATATCTTCTTCATCATCAACAACCAAAATACGAGTGTGCTTATTAGTTTCAATCTGTTTTAGCTTATCGTTTTTCTCTTCTATTGTTAGATCTATTCCTTCAAAAATTGCTGGTAAATAGATATTAAAAATTCTGCCAAAATCACTATTACTACTTACTTCTATCCATCCATCATGTTGTTTAACTATTCCATACATGGCGGATAATGTTAATTTCAATCCTTTTGCCAAACCATTTGGAGCAAAAAAAGGATCAAATAAATTATTTAAGTTTTCATTTGAAATTGCTGCCCCTGTATCTTCAATTACTATACGAACAAATCGACCGATATAAGCATCT
>DAOVHJ010000108.1 GCA_030671945.1 Candidatus Heimdallarchaeota archaeon | reverse complement strand
TTTTTCGATTATTTCCTCAAAGAATTCTCTAGGAGGATGCTCAAAATTGCCTACGATGGTTCTATCATGATACACATAAGAACAAAATGGATCACCCTTAGCTATAGTCTCATTAAGAGTTAACACAAAATTCTCATTCCACATTTCAGCTAGTGGCTCGTGACAATAGCATGATATTGCATACATTAATTCTCCATCGAGTTCATCTAAATTGTCTAAATTCTGTACTTTCTCGCAATTCTTACAAATCCTCATCCATTGTCCTTTTTCAACTGTACTAAGTAAACGAACTCTTCCATATGGACTGTTTTCTGTCCAACGAATAAACTTCTGTCGCATGTCTTCTAAATCTGTAAAAATATTAACTTGATTTGTATCAAAAACACGAACGTAATTATCAACTGTTTCTTTATACAATTTAATAGCTTCATCTTTTCCAATGGTATCAACAAGTGCAGATAAAATCAGATAAGAGAGATTATTTGCAGAATGAAAAAATTTTTTAGCTGGTATTTCAATTTCCTCTTTTTGCCAGTATTCCTTATCTGTTATTCCTTGAGTTTCAATAAATGCATTCAAATACCTTAAAACTAAATCTTGGTTTTCCGTGAGAAATTCACTTTGATTAATTCTTTCTACAATTTCAGTTGTTTTATTATTGAAAAATTCCTTCTTGGGTAAATTCTCTTTACTATAAGACAATCTTTTGATAAATTCGGAATAGATATCAGTTCTATTTTTTTTGATGTATCCAAAAATATTACTTATTTTCTTAAATAGATTGCTCTCAGCAAATTCATAAGGATTGAATTTTATTTTCAAATCATCTACTTCTTTTCCATATTCTTCAAATTCCATTAGTAAAGACCTCGCTTTTTCACTCATTCTTTTTTTGCCATTTTTGTAATGGCCAAATACTATCCCAATATTCCTTACTAGGGTGAGTTAAATCCCAATCAATTCTTGTGTCATGTACAACACAACTACAATAAGGATCACCACCTGCAATTGTATGATCCATTGTCAAAATGAAATCTTTATTCCATTGAATTCTCGTTCCTTGATAATCATAATAACAAGCTGCAAGGAATTTGAATTCATTATCCGGATAATCCTTCATAGCTTCAGCATACAGACAAGAATCTTTTCGATAAACAAATTTACCATTTTTAACAATACCTTCAATACGAACCCAACCAGGATTACCTCCACCCTTGTAATCTTGAAAATCATCCTTCCTTAAGTCTTCTAAAGTTTCAAACCGAGTTTTTTTATCCTCTGGAGTAGAAATTTTTGCGTGCTCAGTTCTATAAATTTTGTAAAGCATAATTCCTTCTTCTCGTCCAACAGTTTCCGATAAAATGCTGACATTTTGATATCTTGGAATAAGAAAAGACCGGAAATAATTTCCTTTAGGAACCTTGACTTTCTCATTAACCCAATCTACATCACTCGATAATTCAAGTAATCCTAAGAAATAATTTAGACTATTAATAGCGAGTTGCTTATATTCTTTCAAGTATTCGAAGTCTTTTATTAAATCCTTTATGTCATACTTATGAATAATGCAATAATCTGCCTTGATTAAAGAAGCATATGTTTTTTGAAGGTTATTTACAAATGATTCAAAAGACTCAAGTTTATTTCTTTTAATGAATCCAAGTAAATAATTTAACCGATTAAATGATGATTTTTTAGTAATCTCTAATGGATTTATTTCTTGAAAGATGTCTAAGGTCTCTGGAGCATAAAAACCTAGTTGTTGAAATTCACGTTGGAATTTTTCATCTCTATTTTTAGTTGCAATTTTTTTATCCATTTTTTACCTCATCCTTTCTAAATTACTTGTTTTCTCTTCCAATCTTTTTAGTGAATTCAAGAGAAGGTTGCTCTGGATTATCATGAACTCGAGCATCCCAGTACAATTCATCACAAAAATCAGCATGATGTAGTGTTTGGGCTCTTCTTACATGGATAATTCTTCCCTCATTAAAAACTGGGAGATCAGCTCCATAGCAAGAAGCATAATAAGCGATATCTGGATCATTGAAATCTTTCAAAACTTCGTGGGCAAAGCAACTATCAAATCTGAAAACAGTTTTATGTTTATCTAAAACACAAGATGTGAAATCAGCCATGCCATATTCACACCAGCTTTTGATAGCTTTTTCACAGTATTTAGTGTTAGAGATATCACTTTTCGGTGGGTTTTTCTCTTTCGCGTCTTCAATCATTCGATTAAGAATTTTTGTATAGAGTTTTACTCCTTCTTCTTTTCCTAATAGTTCTGCGAAAGTCTTTACTCTATGATATGATATCCTTCTAAAAGCCATTGAATGATTATATCCGTAAGCAAGGTATTTCTCAGGATCATTTGGTGATTTCTTCATTGGATTTGCATGTGCTAAAAGGAATTTTTGTGTTAGTTTTCTGAGATCAGGATATTTATCAAGAAACTCAAATTTTTCCTTTATTTCAAAGTCATAATATCCGCCTTTCTTCTCTATGGAATCTATAGCGTTTTTTACCCTCTTAATTAAATGTTGAATGTAATCCTCAACAATTTCAGGTTTGAATTCAGCTAGGTATTTTATTACTGAATTCACACTACCTAATTGACCTTGAATCCATGAAACAGGTTCTACTTCGGTTTCTGCTTTTGTGTCATAACATTTGTGTATTTTTATTTCCATTTTTCTCACCAATAATTTCTTCTTCTTTTATCGATAATTTCCTTAGTTTACTCTTTCTTACCAATTTTGCGTGTAAATTCGAGTGATGGTTGTTCTGGGTTATTGTGGACTCGAGTATCCCAGTATAATTCATCACAGAAATCAGCATGATGCAAGGTTTGAGTTCTTCTCAAGTAAATATACTCGTCCTCATTAAATTCTTCAATATCTCCAATGTAACAAGATGCAATGTATGCTATGTCTGGGTCATTGTGGTGCTTTAGAGCTTCATGGGTGACACATCTATCAAAGCGGTAGATAACTTTGTTTTCATCATACAAAATGAAGGTAAAATCACCCACTCCTTCTTCACACCATCGTTTCGCAGCTCTTTCATTTCGAGATTTTACTGTATCTTTTTCATTGATCTTTTGTGTTTTTTTCATTTCTTTAACAATTAATCCAAGAATTTTCGAATAGAGTTTTATTCCTTCTTCTTTTCCTAGAATGTCCTCAAAGGCTTTCACTCTAAAATATGATAATCCTTCCATTGCTTTAGCTCGATTAAGATTGGTAAATTCTGTTTTTTTATATTTAATTTTGGTGTCTTTTGGGATAGTCAAGTTCTTAGCCATAAAGCGAATTATCAGATTTGTTAAAAGGTCTTCATGTTTCAGATGTTCTAGCTCTTTTTCAATCGATTTTAAACTGAATGATCTTGTGTCAACATCGTAATTATTCACTTCAATTAGTAATCTCTTAATTAATGCTTCAACATAATCAGGAGCAATACCATTGCTTAACTTAACAATGTGTTCTATTATATCATCGGTTCTCTTGATTGCATCCTTAATTCTATCCGCCGGGTTAAACTCCAGCATAGCATCCGCGTTATAACATTTGAAATATTTTTCTTCCATTATTTTTTCACCTCTATTTTCTCATCTAATTTTTCAACTTGCATTTTATTACACCTTCCCATTGTATTCTTTGATAATCTCAGCTGAATCTTCTTTCCCTAGTTTTCGCATGAATTCTAGTGGTGGTTGTTTAGCATCAGGATAAACATCGTTGTTCCAGAAAAATTCGTCACAAAACTCCCCTAAATGTAGAACTTGACTTCTTCGTCTACGTCGGATCTTTGTTGACCTTTCATCTTCAACATCTCCTACATAACAATAAGATAAGTAAGTTAATTCGGGATCATTGAGATATTTCAATGATTTATGAACACCACACATATCAAATTTGACCAATACTCTATAATCATCAAATGTCGCAACTGCAAAATCCATTAGAGAATTTTCCGGGGTTTCCCTTCCATATTTCTTCCAAAATTCTGCAACCTCTACTATTGGTCGTCCTTCATCACTGTTCTCTAAACCATAGTCTGCTATTTTAATAGCTATTTTTTTCCAAAAAGTAATGCCTTCTTTACGACCTAGCACATCTACAAAAGACTTAGCCCGATAGAACCGCCATAATAAATATGCTTTAAGCCAATCAAGAAGTTGCAATTCATATTTACCTTGTTCAGGATTATAATCTTTAGAGGGATTCATATGTTTGCAAATCAATTGTACAATTAACTCAGGAATATCGTCATATTCATTGAGGATTGTTAAGTCACTTTTTAACGTATCCAGATCAAATACCTCAGAATTGAATTGATAATCTTCGACTTCGTCTTGCAAATTCTTCCTCATCGCTCTAACATAACCCTCTCGAATCTTTGGATCGATTTCATCAACAAACTTCAGTACTAAATCTATTCCCAAAAAAGCTGCTTTTATTATATCTAATGGATTTTCTTCGCAAGTTGCTTTTGTATTATGATTTCTGTAAGTTACAATTTCCATAGTCTTCCCTTCAGTTTCTTGTTTGTCTTTGCTAACGATGACTAAAAATGTCTACTAATGACATTAAATGTCCTTAAATGACATCAATGGACAATATTATATATTAGTTTTCCCTTTAGTCTAGGTAGAGAGTCAGTAGATTTAATTAGAAGATAATGAGAACAAGTAGTGTGTGTTTTACATGGTGAAGAAGGAAGACAAAAAATACAAGGATTACATTGATTTTGAATCACCAGTAATTAAATTCTTAGATGGTGATCAAACAAAGCTTGCGGAGGCGCAACTAATAATAATTAAAGCTCTTAGAATCAACAAAAACATGACTGCTAAAGAAATCCATGACTTGTATATTGACGAGGAAACAAAGAAGCACAGGTATACTATAAAGACTATTTATCGTTATCTTGAGAAACTCGAAGAAGCTGACTTGGTAAAGATATCTGGTCATCGAATGACTGTGGGAAAGAGACTATCTGAACAACTCTACACGAGAACTGGTAATATTTTCTTCAAAGCAAAGAAAGAAGATGTTTACCCAGATGTGAAGAAGAAGAAGAAAGAATTTCACAAAAAGCTTCACACTGTTCTTCAAGAAATTAGTGATTCCCCAGTGATTGAGTTTAAGGATTTCGATAATTTGCTTTCACAGAAGTCAGATTTCGAACAAGCATTTAACAAATCTGTTGTTGAGGTTATTTCTAAGAAAAAGGTTCTTACCGAATTGTACAGTGAAATGGATATTGATGAAGTTAATTATATCAATGATCTTGTTTCTTTATTGCTGGTTATAATTAAGAAACCTGATCTTATTAAGAAAATTCAGAAGATTTACAAAGAATAGGTTTCCAAATTACAATCGACAGAATTTCTTTATCCAAGATTTTTGCTTACCCTTTTTAGGAAAAAACGTGCTAGACACTTATGAAAGTTGAAAATCATAAGTGTTACAATGCAAAAGCAAAAATTGACGTTGATCCAACACATATGCTTGGGAGGGTTCTGCAAGTAACTGAACCTTTTATCAAACATGCTACTGAACTCCATCCAGATATTGAATCTAAATATGTTCAAGCATTGATGAAACGAATAGCTGATGATGTGGGGGATATAGAGATCAATTTACCATTTTTAAACATTGAAGAAGCAAGTAAAGATTTGACTGTTTTGAAAAAACATGAAGACCTGAGAAAGCTTATCACACTTCTTGTTACTAAATACTGGGATTTATCGGAGACTACTCCAATCAAAGATGGTAAAGTTGATATTTACAATTTGAACTATACGAAATCCTACATTCGATTGTCATATTACCGAGTCAAATCCTTTGTTGATGTTTTGGGTGATGAGAAAGGCATTAAATTATACAAAGACATTTTGATGCTAATCGTTGATGATGAAGTTAAGAATGCCGACTACAAAAGAAAAACTCAAAGAGAATCTGGTGAAAAAGCTATCAAAGGTTGGACAGAGACAGGTTTAGGTGATTTTACTTCGTGCTTTTTTGATGATTACAAAGTACTTTTTAGATTTGATAAATGTGTGATTCATGAAGCTTTGAAAGATTTTGACGACCCAGATCATGCATATATTGCATCTTGTTATCGAGGTGATGTTCAAGGTGGTCATCCTGGTAAATTCTGGATGATGAGACGAACACAAACTTTGCATCATGGAAAATTCTGTGATGAGATGTATTGGTATGATGATGTTCATCCTAACGCTGAGCAACCTTCTTTGGAGTTTACACGGAATCTTGGAAAGTAATAATCTTTATTTATTGTTGGAAAAGAAACTATTTCTTTCCATCCTTTTTCTAGCAGAATTAATTTAACTGAATAATTTCTCTTATTAGTAGAATGAAAACCTATGTCTTTTTACCAAAGTATTTCAAGACAGAATTACCTGCCAAGTTCCAAAAGGATGATAATAGATTTCCAGAAGCTTATGTTGAATATTTCCTCAAGAATTATACAAAGAAAGGTGATAAAGTTCTTGATATTTTTGCTGGATTAGGTACAACACTATTTGTCTCTGAGAAAATGGGTCGTATTCCCTTTGGAGTTGAAATAGTCGAGAAGAGATATCAATACATAAAAGATCGATTGGAAAACAAAGAGAATATTATTCATGGGGATGCTTTGAAATTACTAGAATATAACATTCCAAAATGTGATTTTTGTTTTGGTTCTCCTCCTTTTATGATGAAAGATGATCCGGAAAATCCTTTCACAGCTTATCAAAAAGAAGGGAGTTATCAACAATACCTGAAGGATTTTCAAAAAATTTTCTCTCAACTAAAGGAAGTAATGAAACCGAATTCCATTATCGCTGTCGATGTTGCCAATTTGAAAAATGAACGTGGAGAAGTGACGACTCTCGCATGGGATGTTGGGAAATCCATATCAAAAGTATTGCATTTTTTAGGTGAAATAATAATCATATGGGAGTCTCGAGAAAGCAAAACTGTAGATGGACGATCAGAACCTTGGCGAATCGAGGGAACATTTGGTTACGGATATGATCATAACTATTGCTTATTATATCAGAATAAATGAAATCAGGAGTTAAAGAATTGAAAAAATCGGGCACATATACTGAAGAAAAAATTCCAAAATTACGTAAAATATTGATAGAAAATGTAGAACGGGGTCTGCATTACACACAAATGGATGGCCTAGTAGAAATCGATGTAACAAAAGCACTGGTTCTTCTCAAAAAACATGAGAAGAAAACAGGTGAGAAATTATCCTTCACAGGCTGGATAGTTAAATGTGTTTCACAAGCTGTTAGTGAAAACAAAAAAGCTCATGCGAAGAAGAAAGGACAGAAGCTGATCATATTTGATGATATTGATATTTCAGTATTGGTTGAGAAAACAGTCGAAGGAGATAAAATCATACCTTTGCTTTTTGTCATTCGAAAAACGAACGAAAAAAGCTTCAAAGAAATTCATGATGAAATACGAGCAGCTCAAGTAATAAGTGAAGAGGATTATGAAAACATTGATAGTAATAAGAGTGCAATTCTTTTGAATCAACTACCAAAATTCCTGAGAAGAATTTTCTTTTGGAAGAGGTTTGAAAAGAATCCTTTCTTTAGAAAAAAGTATGCTGGAACAATATTAGTTACTTCTATTGGTTCATCTGGGAAAAGAATATCAGGTTGGGCTATGCATCCTACTTCACACTCGCCTGTTTTTACAATAGGCAGTATCAAAGAGAAACCTTGTGTAGTAAATAAGAAGATTGTAATTAGAGAATTTCTCTTTTTGTCATTGATGATTGATCATTCAGTTATTGATGGAGCACCTGCTTTTCGATTCGTTGGAAGATTAATCGAAATCATAGAAAATGCTACTGGATTAGTTGACTTATAAAAAATACCAAAGCAAGTTGATTCTATGGT
>DAOVHJ010000007.1 GCA_030671945.1 Candidatus Heimdallarchaeota archaeon | reverse complement strand
GATGCAACCACAAAAAGATTAGAAATGATAGATATTTTAATGGATCTTTTTGAGATCACTCCTCAAAAGGAAATGCGTGCAGTTGTATATTTAACCTCAGGAAAAATATGTGCTGATTATATCGGGCTTGAACTTGGTTTTGCTGATAAAATGGTAATAAAAGCCATAGCAAAATCAATAGGAAAAGCAGAGAATGAAGTAAGTAATCTTTTCAAGAAAAAAGGAGATTTAGGCGAAGTAGCAGAGCAATTGATCGGACAAACAGGGCAACAACAATTGGGAGCTTTCTTCACTACTAGTGAGAAAGAGGGAGATCTAACAGTTAGCGATGTATGGGATATCCTTAACAAAATTGCTCTAATTGAAGGAAAAGGAGCTAACCAAAAGAAAACTAATCTGCTTCTAGGGTTATATTCAAAAGCTACACCAATAGAAGCGAAATATATCACGCGTATAATTTTATCTCAGCTACGGTTAGGAATCAAAGATTTAACTATAATTGAAGCACTATCTAGAAAATATGGAGACGGAGATGATTCCCGACAGATAATTGAGCATGCATATAATGTAACCAGTGATATCGGAACAATTGGTGATGTATTAGCAAAAGATGGAATGGATGCAATTAAGAAAATAAAAATCAGTGTTGGAAGACCTATTAGAATGATGGCAGCGCAAAGAATGCCAACTGCAGAAGAAATCTTAGAGAAGCTTGGTGGAACATGTGCTCTTGAATTCAAATATGATGGAGAAAGGGTGCAAGCCCACATCGATGGAAATAATATCAAGCTTTACTCGAGAAATCTGAATGAGATCTCAAATATGTACCCTGATGTAACTGCTGCTCTGAGTCGCAGTTTAAAATCCTCACAAGTTATTGTTGAAGGTGAGATAACAGCTTGGGATCCAGACAATGAACGGTTGAAATCATTCCAGATTTTAATGTCTAGAAAGAGGAAATATGGCATAGAAGACGCAATGGAAAAGATTCCTGTTAGGGTGTTCCTTTTCGACATTCTCTATAAAGATGGAGAAAGTTTCTTGAACAAATCTTATCCTGAACGTCGCAAGGTTTTGGAGTCTTTACTGAAAGATGATCCAGTAATTGTACTTGCTTCTAAAGAGAACGTATCAACACCCGATGAATTTGGGGAGTATTTTGAAAAAGCCATAGAAAGTGGTTGCGAAGGGATTATGGCTAAGGATATTAGAAAAGAGACGCAATATCAAGCAGGTAGTCGAGGTTTTCTTTGGATTAAACATAAATTTGATTATTCTTCAGCTTTCAATGATAGTTACGATTTTGTGGTAGTTGGGGGATTCTATGGAAAAGGTAGAAGAAAAGGTACACTTGGCACCTTATTAATGGCTGCGTATAATTCAGAGGAAGAGAGATTTGAAACGGTATGCAAACTCGGTACTGGATTCTCTGATGAAGATTTGATTAAAATAACCACTGATTTGATGAGTATTACTGTAGAGAAGAAACCAAAAGATGTTATCTCGAAACTTGTAGCTGATGTTTGGGTGTATCCTGAAAAAGTCTATGAAATTCAGGGCGCTGACTTATCTACTAGTCCCGTTCATACTTGTGCTTTGGATGAAATAAAAAAGGATACAGGGATAGCAATTCGATTTCCAAGATTTATTAGGTATAGAGATGATAAAAAACCCGAACTTGCTACTACTACAAGTGAAGTTATTGATGCTTACAAGAGACAAAGGGTGAAAAGTACATAATTCTCTGAGAGCGAAAACAATAAGAAGAAGATTTGATTAACTATAACAGTTAATTTCATTGAATTAACGGAGGACCATTAATGGCAGAATTAAGAAATGACGAATCGACTGAAGGAGAAAAACCAGAAGCTAGACCAAAACGAGTTGAAGTTGGTGGGAAAATAGAAACTATAGAAGAAATAAACCCCAAAAAAGCTTTGAAGTTACTCCGAGGTTTAATAAAAGACTATGAAGATTATCTCACTGTACCAAATAGACGAAAATCTGATTTCCATTTCCGAGAGTATGTAAGGAACTACATAAATCAAATCAATGATCAAATAAAAGAAATTCATGCCATGTTAATAGAAAAGCAACAAATGTCTACTTGGGCTGTTGCTGAACGCTTAATTAATGAAATTGCTTCATTTTCTAAAGATGTGGAAAAAGCAGATTATGGTTTTACTACCTTTTTTGAGAATCCAAAATTATTAGAACTTGATATTTCTCAACTCTATTTAATTGATAATGAATTTATTGTTGCATTAGTAAGAATGCGAGATAGAACTGAAGCTTTCATGGATATGACTGAGAGAAATTATCTTGAAGATGTGGATTTGTGGTTTGAAACTCTTGATCGACTTATTGGTAGATTAATCAGATTAAACGATGATAGAGCTAAGTTGATAGGATCATACGAAAGAATTTCTTACTGACATTCTAACAGAATCTATTATCTCTCATATTCGAGTATTTTTCTTTCCACGTTTTGTTTTGTATCATTTTTAACTATGATAGTTTTATCTCTAGAAGTTTGTCCTGCTATAATTGAAATATCAGAAGTAGTTTTTTCTAGGATTTTTGCCATGAATTTAAGAAGTTCTTTGTTAGCTTTTCCTTTGTCAGGTTGTGCTTTAACAAATATAGTTATTTTTTTATCAAGCGAATCCACAACAATTTCTTGTTTTTTACTATTTGGCTTCACTTGTAATTGTAAAACTACATTGTTATCAGATTCGGAAATTGTATTCCTTGATACCATCTATCATAATCTCCTTGCTTAAAACGGGAGATATTCACCTAATAAATTATTAAGCAAAATCTTTCATCATTTTATAAGCTCTTTTGAATATTTTAGTTGCTTCCTTGGGGGAGGTGTGATTTGGATTTTCAACCTTGGGGGATTTAGAGAGAACAAATAAATGAAGATCATCCTCTTCAACTATATGTTGTATTTTTATTATCCTATCTGCATAAGCTATCTCTTTTTTCAGTGGTGACCAATCGCTTGGTTTCTTCAAGCGAAGGAAACAAACAAATGCTGGGAATTTATTCCCCATACTTTCATTTATTAAAATTTGAATTGAAAATGAATCAAATGATTCTACTGGATCATCAAAATCGATCATAAATCTTACATTAATTGGTAACATAATTTCTTCTTTGGAATCAAAATCTTCTACCTGTTGCAACTGTAATGCAGGTGTGGTTAAAAATTCCATGTCATCTAATTCTTCATGCTTTGTGAACTGATAATAGAAAAGTACCTTTCTCATAATTTCGGGCTCCCAGGTTTCTATTCGAATTACAAACCACAGCGGAATTAAAATAGCATAAATGTCAAGTAAGAATATGTATGTTGATGGAAAATCTCGATTTCCAAATACAAGAACTAAGACATAAATGATTGTTACTCCCAAAATAGTAGATATAAAAATCAGTTTTCCTTTTGCTTTTGTTAGATCAAAGAAAGCTGAATTTGATTTCACTTTCTTTTCTCGAGTGTTTATTAAGTTGAAATAATCTGAAAGAAGCTTCATATTGGAATCAACCCATATTGCTTTTGATTCCACAAGTTTTGGTTCTTCGGAAATAACTAATCTTTCTGGAAAAAGAAGGATGATCGCAACCACTAAGAAAATAAAGCCTACTCCAAAAGCAAGATAAGAGACTTTTAGAGATTCAAAAGGAAAAATGCCTTTTAGTGGTAAAACAATTTGAATCACTAAGCCACCCACAGCAAATAATATTGCAATGATTATTCGTGGGACTACAGGAAATTTCTTAAATAATTTAAAGCTTTCATCTGAAATTTCTAGGTTAACCAAAACCATCACCAACTATTATCTAGAAGTTAGTATTGAATGTGTTTTAATATTTGTTCGGTTAGTTTCTATTAATCTATGAAGTTTGATTTTCCTCTTGTGGTTTTTTTGCTGCAAAAAGAAGAATTTTTGTTGTGAAACTTATCACCCAAAAGAGGATAGATAGACCAATAAGGATCGAGAGAACCCATATTGAAATCCCTACAAAATAGTAGATTACTCCAGCAACTACATTTCCTGAAATCATTACCGTTATAATTTCCATAGCATTATTGCCTATAAGATAAGTTGAAAACCACCCAAAAATTAACCATAATAATAGGATGCCAATCATGGCATAAACGTTTAACTTTAATAGGGCAAAACCAATACCAGCTGTTATTCCACCTTCAATAATCCCAAGACCTAAGGATTTAGCAAATAGCTTGAGTTTAGGCTTTGCTTTTGAACTTTCTTCAGGAGTGTTTTCTGTTGTCATTGAGGGATATAATTCTCTTAGATATAAAAAACGTTGGGGAGCTATCATTGAATGAAATTATCTGATTTGTAAATTATTAGAATTCTATTTAAAATAATCAGCAAAAAAACTAAAAGCAATATAATAAAAATTATAAAAGTGACATTAATACAATGTCCTTAAAACATAATTTATCTTATATAACTTGGTGGGGTTAATGCTACCTATTTTGAAACAACTAGAATTTTCTAAGATTTATCCTTTAAGTGAAAAATCTGTTGAAACAATTAGCTTTCGTGCTGGTATCAATAAATTCCTTGCAGAGAATGGATCTGGTAAAACAACGTTAACAGATTTAATTGAACATTCACTTGTAAGAGATGCTCATGCATTCGCTTGGAATGTCTTCTCGAAAAGGAGAGTTGATAAGACGGCTTATGTGAAAGCTGAATGGACGTTTGGTGAGGAAGTAAATTCCATTATTCATGAATTAACTGATTCTGGTGCCAGAACGAGAGTAACATCAGCTAAGTTTTCAAATAAGGCTCATACTCGAGATATGTATTCTGATTTCTTATATTCACGCACTAATTTATCATTAGAACAAATACAGAAATTGTTTGAAGGGGTTTATTATAAAAGAGAAAATGATTTGAATTTGCTTAGTACTCCCGGCGAAGAATCCTTAATGGATTTCTTTGAGCTCTTGAATAAAGCTATTCGTATGGAGACGCCTGCTACTATAAAACTCCGAAATCAAATCGGGGAAGTAAAAAGGCAAATTGAAATGAGAAAGAATAGTAAACGTAGATTTGAGACTCAACTTGAAAAGATGGAAATTATTTTCACAAGTGCAGATACTTCTGCTGATGCTTTAGACACCTTAGGCGCTCGAAAAGGAGAATTAGAAAGAAGCAGCACAAAACTACAAGAGGATATTGGAAAACAGAGAAAGGCTTTGCAAAAATTAGAAGATGATGATCAGAAGATCCTTGATGGGCTTGATAAGGATCAGGAAACACTTGTTGATATTCGAATTAAACATGATGACTTGAAGGCAAAACGTTATGCTATGGAAAATCAACTTGACAAACTAAAAAGAGAGCTTGAAGGATTTAAGAAACTAGGAAAAGTGGATTATGGTAGCATAAAAGGTAGTTGGGAGAAAAAAGAAAATTGTGAATTATGTGGGAGCACTGTTTTTGATCATTGGGAAGAAAGAATTGTAGAAGGTTGCCCTGTTTGTGGCACCGGTTGGAAAAACATCCCTAAGAATGTTAAGGAAACTGTTACGAAAGACCAATCTAATGTTGAGAATAATGCTCGTGATATACAAAAAGAAATTGATACTTTTACACACGAATTACGAGTTATTGAAGAAGACATTAACAAGTACGCAAAACAAGAGGGTAAAATAACTTCAGCTTTGAAAAGTCTAAGAGAAAAACTAGCAAGTAATAATACACGAAGAAGAGAGATTCAGAAGAAAAATGAAGACATAAACCAGCAAATCCAAAGGATTGGTGTTGAATTAGGTGGTTTATCAGCTCAAGAGAAAATGGTAAATCAAGATGAAAGTATTGGCTTGATTAAAGTTAATCTTGAAAAGATAAATTCTGAATTAGAAAATTACTCAGGGCAATTAGAAAGATTGGAAAGAGATTTACCTGAACAAAAAGAATTGCAGAAAATCCTAAACAATTTCACACGTTCCACAAAGGATATCTTTGGTTACAGTATGTTGGCGGACACTGATACTCGCGTTATAACTATCACTAAAGATGATTCTGATAGAGATTTCGCTGCCATGTCTTGGTCAGAAAAGTATTTCATTGATGTGGTTTTCAGAATTGCTATTTTCCATTTCTTAATTGAAAATGGAATTATGAAAAAGGGATTATTAATTCTGGACTCACCAGAAGCTGCTTTAGATCCTTTCAGACTTGAGCTACTTGCTAATATGATTAATAAACAGAAGAATAAAATAAATTTCATTATAGCAACTCGAGTAAAACAATTCTATGATTTACTTGATGGTAATCCTTTAGATATAAAGAAGCAGACACAAACAAGTTTATTCGACTTTATTGATTCAAGCTAATAATCCTTGTAAAGTGTAAATTACTGGATGTAGTATATATGTCAAAATGGTTAGAGCAAGAGAAAAGCAATTATAAGAAAAATCATCAAAAATCTTTGGCTGCATGGAAAAAAGCCAATGAATTATTCCCAGCGGGTGTTTCTCATAATATTAGAGATTTCCATATGACCCCATTGGGACTCGGACCACCTTTCATTAGTAAAGGAAGAGATGCAAGAGTTATTGACATTGATGGTAACAGCTATATTGATTATTGGTTGACACATGGCGCAGCTATATTAGGGCATGCCCATGAAACAATCATGAAAGCAATTGCCAAACAACTACATTTTAGCAATCATTTTGGAATGGTGAATGAACAAGCATTAACTTTAGCAAGTAAAATTCGTGATGCCACACCCAGTATTGAAAAATTAAGATTTTGCACCACTGGAACAGAAGCAACTATGTATGCTTCCAGATTAGCAAGAGCATTTACAAAGAAAAAGAAGATTGCTAAAATTAGAGCTGGTTGGCATGGAGGAAATGATACTCTCTTCTACTATGTGAAGCATGTCGAAAAGGGAATGGAATCAAGTGGATTAAAGACTCAAGTTGAAGCTGATATTGTGAGTTTTGATTATAATGACATTGATGGCTTTAGGAATATCTTAAAGGAAAACAAAAACGAGATAGCAGCTGTTGTTATGGAACCAGTATTGGGTGCCGGTGGAGCTATCCCTCCCAGAGATGGCTTTTTAGAAATAGTTAGAGAGGAAACAGATCGTAATGATATTATTCTAATTTATGATGAAATTATCACTGGATTCCGACTTAGCTTTAATTCCGGACAAGGGTACTTTGGTATAACACCAGATATGACAACAATGGGTAAGATTGTAGGAGGAGGTACACCAATTGGTGTTATTGGTGGTCGAGATGATATTTTGGAACAAGCCAATTTACAAAAAGATGGGAAAGTTTGGATTGGTGGTGGAACGTTTTCAGGAAATCCAGTGAGTATGGTTGCTGGTATTGCTACTATTGATGCGTTGGAAAAGAACAAAACTGAATTTTATGAAAGCTTGAATAACAATGGTGAAAAAATCACAATTGAATTACAAGAACTCCTTGATAAATATGAAGCACCTGCAATAGCTACAAATGTAGGATCAATGATATGCATACATTGGTTCAGAGAAAAAATTTCGGATATTAGAACTGGAACAGAAGTGAAACTTAATCTAGACAATGACAAAGTCAACAAATTCCAATTATTAATGTTCAATAGGAATGTTCTTATTAGGAGCGGTTTTGGTTACCTCTCTGTCAAACATACTAAGGATGATTTTGAAAAAACCATAAATGCCTTAGAAGATTCTATAAAAATCATAACGAAAAACAGTTAAAAATCATTATGATGCCAATACTTTAAAAACGATAGCTTAGTGAAGAAATAAGAGAATCGTAAGATAAACTCCAATAAAAGAAGTGTGGGAACATGAGTACTGAAGTTGAAATTATGATCAAGAATTTATTGAGAGGAATAAAGTCCATACTTAAGCGACGAGAATATAAAGTAATTAATGAAGAACGATTCGAACATTATATTGATATGATCTGTGAATTGGAAAATGATGCCTCACAGGAGATGTTTGCTTCTATTTCTTTAGAGGAAAAAGTGGGAGTAGCTGTTCTACGAGATTATGTGAAAAGATTTGAACAAAGAAAAGAAGAGAAGGGAGAGGAAAATGTTAAAGGATTACTTGTTGCTTCCAATCGTTTTACTCATTATGCAAGAAGAGAAGCAAAAGAACAGGGTATTTGGATTATTACAAGTAAGGATCCTCGGTTTGACATTTTTACCCACGAGTTAGTTCCCTTACACATCATTTGTCCAGAAGAGGAATTAAAAGAATTATTAGAGAAATACAGTATTAAGAGAAGACATTTACCAAAAATCTTTGCTAGTGATCCAGCGGTTAAAGCTGTAGGAGCTAAACCGGGACAAGTAGTAAAGATATTCAGAGAAAGTGAAGTTGCTGGACAATCCATTGCTTATCGTTTGGTAATAAGAAGAGAAAATTAGGTTTATTAGCCTAATTTTTCATGTTTTTTTATAATACATCAAATGATGAAAAACATTTAAAAGAGTGTTTTTTCGAGTTAAATCTTGATAGTGCTACAATAATCTAATATTGTGGTTTACTATTAATCTACATAAATAATTAAAGAGGATATAAAATGCCAACAAAAATTGATCTTGCCAAATGCTCAAAATGTGGAACTTGCATTGAAGTTTGTCCCGAAGAAGTATATGATGAAGCTGATGATGGATCCCCTATAAATGCTCGAGATGAAAACTGCACTGACTGCGGAATTTGTGTTGAAGAATGCCCAGAGGAATGCATCGTATTAGTGTAATTACTTCCTCTTAAATCATAGTTTTTCTGTTTTTTTATATTTTTTATTTCTTTCTGTTTTTTATACTTCAGGATTATCTCTTTTATTCAAGTACTAGAAAAAAGTAATCATCTGCCCAAACCAAAAGCTTTTGATATTATCATAAGGATATGTTTTCGTTAGTTACTTGTAATGAGGTATTGATTCATGGATAGTCCGGTAGCTTCTGATAAGGAAAGTAGCATTAAATTATCAGATGAAGCAATTGATGATCTTCTTGATCCAATACCAAATGAACAATTAATCGAAAGTATTGCTATAATTAAAGATTGGAAAAAGAAACGACCACCAATAGGTGAGAAACAATCAAAGAGGGAGTACTTCTATGAACATATTGGTAAGAATGTCACACTCGAAATCATTCGTGATATTCAAACAGTAAGTGAGCATTTCTCTATTGGTGATTTTGATTGGAATATATTTACCTGGGATAAGAGTATTGCTCGGTATTACCCAGATAAAATTAAGAAAAAGTTTGAAGATGTTATCCTAAAAATTGATTCTTTAGTGAATATCGATTTATTAACAGTAGATGAAGAGTCTCAAACAATCTTCTTGTTATTAGAACAATGGCAAAAGGAAATTGTTGCAGATACCTTTCTTTCAAAAATCGAAGCCAAGATTCCAAAATATTTCAGAGTCTATATCTCAATTTCTAAAAAAATGCTCTTTGTACAAAGTAGAACTGATTTAGCAACAAAGGAATTCATTCATCTCTTTGAGGAAGTGTTTAAAGTAAAAACTAGTGGGATGAGAATTAATGCAATGGTTATTAGAGAATTTGTAAAAAATAATCCTCTTGAATTAACAAGACTTGTTATCAAAGTTCCTCAAGAAGTTGCAGGATTTGGAGGACTAACCGAATTAACCCTTGTTGGGAGTGATGTAATAAAAGGATCAAAGGGTTTAATGGATAGACATGAAACATCACCAATAGATGTTGGTCCTTGGGTTGGAGCTTCAAATTTTGAAATTGACTTAACAGTTGGGAAAGCAATACAGACTAAATCAATTAAGAAAGTCCTTGAACTTTTTGAACTCATGAAAGACCTTTGATTTTTTTTGCTAAAATAGAAATGTTTTTTATCAGAAATTGGTAGAATATGCCATAAGAGTAGCATTATTATTTAGTGAATTCCAAGTAATTATATAGTAGATAACGATTATTTGTAATACTAAAATATTCATAATTAAGAATTAGGAGAAAAAATCCGTAATTTAAGGTGGCGAAAAAATTTGAGCGATAACTTAGATAATCTTTTGGGCGACATTTATTCTTCAAGCAGTCAAAGTCAGGGTGTTAAAGAATTAGCGAATTTAATTAATAATCTTTCATCACTCCTTCTAAAAGCAATCAGTCAATTAGAAACTAGAGTTTCGAGATTAGAACAACAAGTAGCTCGTGGTGGCACACCTAAACCACCTCAACCAAGCAGTCCAGTACCTCCTCCAACTACTCGAGCACCAATGCCAAAAACTGCATCTCCGTTTAGTACTCCTTCTACTCCACCTCCCCCACCTCCTAAACCTGCTCCAGCAGCAGCAGCAACTGCAAGTGGTAGTTCACCTAGCACAACTGAAGCAGCATCTATGTTAGGTGTAACTTTGAAGAAAGCACCAACAAAAACAGCTCCAGCAGCTGCTCCAGATTCCGGACCTTCATTCCTTACTGGTGTCGTTAGTCCTGATGCTCCTCCAGCCGCAACAAGTCCCGGTGGTGCTACTCAGCCCGATGCTGTAGCGCCTGCAAGTATGGAATCTAGTGGCGGTGTAGCCGGCCCTGCTGGCGGATTCAGAGGAGAATTGGCTGAAAAATTGGCAAATAGACGTCAAAAAGTAGCGCAACAAATTGAAGATGATTTTGATGCTCCTGATCTTGTGACTGAACCTGGTGAAGAAGTAGAGGAAGCTGCAGAGGAATCTACAAGTAGTGAGTTAAAATTAGATCTTGAAGATGAACTTCGTAGCGCCTTTTCAAAACTAAAAGGTTAATATACTTATGAAAAGGAAAGCAGTTTGTTTAATTAGCGATGGGTTAGATTCACCTATCGCCACTTTTCTCATGGAACGTTCTGGGGTAGAGGTTGTTGGTTTGAATTTTGACAATAAGCCAATGGTAAAACCTTCTAAAATGAAAAAACAACAAAAAGAAGGTACTGTAACTACTATAAAAGAAGAAAAGAGCATTATTTCTATTAGTCAAATTCGAAACATAGCACAAGCACTTGTAAATTCCTTTCAGAGTCAAACTTCCTTTGAGTTATACGTTGCTCCGAATGGTAAAGACTTAGAAAAAATAGTTCTTGAATCTAAAGATCCAAAAATTAATTGCATTCTTTGTAAACGATTAATGCTTAAGAAAGCAGAGGAATTGGCGAGAAATATTAATGCTGATTATATTGTTACAGGGGAAATTTTAGGGGAACAAGCAAGTCAGACTATAGAAAATCTAAGGACTATTGAAACTGTTCTATCAGATAAGAAATTAATTAGACCTAATATTGGATTAAACAAAGAAGAAGTCATTAAATTATCAAGAGAAATTGGTGCGTACAAATTTTCTGCAATTGCTGCTAAATACACATGTGCAGCAGTACCTAATAAACCATCTACACAAGCACATCTTGATAGAATTGTAACTGCTGAAGAATATCTGATTACAACCAACATGATTGAAACAAGCCTTCGAAATGCAAACAAATATGTTTTAAAGAAAAAATAATACAAAATTTATAATTTAGAATTCTGAATGTGTAAGATATTAATATTTTAATAAAAATTATAGAAATGAATTCATAATTTTTCACAAAAGTTGTTTTCCCAAACTATTTCAGTTTAGAGCTGTTTTGAGGAATCAAAAGAAAATTCGACCATCTCAAAAATTGTATATAGAGAAATCTTTTTGAATAAGTATAAGAATGAGTGGTCCATCAAAAAGAGGATGATGATTATTGAAGGGCATAATAACAGCTTCAAAACTAGTTTCATCTCCAAAAGAGATAGCTTTTCCTGATTCTGTAATATCTGATCTAGCGGACATGAGTGGTGACAGTGGCAAAATTTTGATAGTTTATGCTTCTAACGTAAAAGCAATTTACTTCTTTACTGTGGAATCTGAAGTTATCAAAATCGGCATTAAGATTTATCCATTAACTTCCCGAATTGTCGCAAAGATTATGGCAAAAATAAATGAATTTGCTAACAAAATAACCTATTCAACAGGTTTATGTTTGGTTGATGATGTTTGTGTATGGGAAGGTTTCTTGGAAAAACGTCATCTTACTCGTTCAATGGAAGAGGTAAAAAGCTTACTTAAGGAAATTGAAGAAGTACAAGATGTTTCTATAGAAGAAGTTCCTCACTAAACTTTATTTTTTTTTATCCTAACTTCTTTTAATTTATTAATATACAAGTACATTGAATTAGGTCAATTAATATGTGAGTTAATTGGAAGACTTATTTAAGAATTAATTTGTGTTAAATCAGAGTAAATAGATGTGGAATTAATAATGAATAAATCTCTAGGAGATATAGGAGAACGAGCACTACTTGAGATGTTTGAAAAACTCGTCGATTCTGGCGATTTGCCCTTTAATGATGATGCTGTGGCATTTTCAATTTCTGAGAACCAATCAATGGTTGTGAATATTGACACCTTTGTTAGAAAAACTGATGCTCCTCCTAATATGACACCAGCTCAAATGGGCAGTAAAGCAGTTACAATGACTATAAGTGATTTAGCAGCAAAAGGTGTTCAACCGCAAGTTATTGTTGCTTCAGGAGCATTTCCTGAAGATTTTCCAGTAAAAAATACAGTTGAACTTGTTACAGGTATAAAAGAAACCTCCCATCATTACAATACTCGATTTTTAGGGGGGGATACAAATACTGCTGATGATATTGTCCTCTCTATTGTTGCACTTGGATTAAGTCAAAAAGAGAACCTAATACTTCGTTCTGGTGCTATGAAAGGTGACATTATTTGTTCAACAGGTTATTTCGGTTTGACTGGAGCTGGGTTTAAAGTCTTCTTGGATAATTATTCCGCAACTGAAAATCAGAAAAGTAAATTTAGGAATGCGATTTATAATCCAATAGCCCATCTTAAAGAGGGATTGTTGTTCTCTCAATTCGGGAAAATTCACAGTAGTATTGATAGTAGTGATGGTTTAGCGTGGAGTCTGTTTGAATTACTAAGAAATAAAGATGATTTAGGAATACTTCTTGATAATATCCCGATTGATCCAGATGTCACTGATTTTGCTAAGAAACATAATATTCATGCAGAAGAGCTTGCATTATATGCCGGTGAAGAATTTGAGTTATTATTTACTCTTAAAGAAGAAGATTATACTGAACTCCAGAAACTTATGAAAGCTCAAAAGATGGACATCTTTAAGATAGGAAAAATAACAGATAAGAATCCTGGATTAATTCAATTAGTTAAAGATGAAAAAACAATAGATATTTCTCCTAAGGGTTGGGAGCACTTCTCATAAATTGAGCTGTTTTTTTGATTAAAGAAATGGGAAAATTAAAGACAGTGAAGAATTATCCCAAGTTCATGCTAGAGCTTGCCCTTAATATTTTGAAAGACAACAGATTATGCGATAATTGCTTAGGTAGGCAATTTGCTCTAGTTGGTTTTGGATTAACAAATAGGGAAAGAGGACGCATCCTAAAAGATGCTATAATCCTAGAATTATATAATAAAATACCTGATGATAAGGAAGCAGTTAGTATTAATCAAAATATAGCAAAAATGGGTAATGAATTAGCCCAACAATCCATGCAAAGGAAAGAGTGTGAAATTAATCTTACTTCAGCAGATGATTCTGTTTGTGAATTATGTGATGGATTATTTGATCAGTTAAGAAAATACGTTAAACCCGTAGTTTCCAAGCTAAAGGATGAAGATTATCAGAGCTTCATTGTTGGTGCGAAAATCCCTCCCAAAATTCTTGAGAAAGAAGACAACATCAGAGCTAAATATAATATAACAACCGGAGAGAGCATAAAGTCTGAATTTACTCGAGAAATTGGCAAATTAATTATGAACCAGACAAATAAAGAACCAGATTTTGAGCTACCAGATATAACTATAATTGTTGATTTATCTAAACAAACAATTACTCTTCAGAAGAGATCTTTGTTCATTTATGGAAGATACAACAAATACATTAGAACAATCCCCCAAACAAGATGGCCATGTTACGATTGTAATGGTAAAGGATGTGTTAGATGTAATTATACTGGGAAACGATACACAGAAAGTGTAGAAGAGTTAATTGCTGAACCTATTCTTGAAATAACGGGAGGTTCGGGATCAAGATTTCATGGAGCAGGAAGAGAAGATATTGATGCGTTAATGTTAGGAAATGGTAGACCTTTTGTTCTTGAGATTAAAGAACCTAAAAAAAGACAAATTGACTTGAAGAAGATTGAAAAGAAAGTAAATAAGAAAACAAAGAAGAAAGTTCAGGTTTCAAATCTATCATTTGCGAATAAAAGAAAAGTTCAGGAGATAAAGGGTTTAGCTAAAAAAACAAAGAAAACATACAAAGCAACAATAATTCTTGACAAAGATTTACCAGAAGAAATGCTCCTTAAAGTGCAGAACGAATTAAAAGAAAAGAAGATAAAACAAAGGACGCCCAAAAGAGTTTTGCATAGAAGATCTGATCTCGTTAGAGTTAAAATGGTTTATAACGTATCAATTAAGAAATTAGCTGATAAAAAAATCGAAGCTGAAATTATTGGAGAAGGAGGATTATACATTAAAGAATTAATATCCGGGGACGAAGGGAGAACGAATCCGAGTTTTTCTAGTATTTTAAAAAGTCAAGCCAAATGTGTAGAACTTGATGTTGTGTACTTGCATACTGAAGATAATTGAAACGATCTTTAATCTAGCCAGGTATTCATATATTCTTGAAACAAATTATCCTCAATAGTGATTTCGACGAATTGTTCTGTTCTTTCTGCTATTTCTCTTGCTAAGAGATGATAACAAGATGGAGCTTCTTTTCGAAGTAAAGCAGTAAACAAGAAATCTTTACAAGAACAAAAAGAATTTTCGATAACTAGATATTCCTTTTCTTGTCCTCGAACAGCCCATTTAATGACACCAGACGGGGAAAAAATATATCGTTTCACACCTTTTGCTCCTATTACTTCTAATGCCTTTCTTATACGATCACCAAAAATTCCTTCGAAGAATTCAATGTCCTTTATTGATAACTTAGAACCTTTCTTGATTTTGGAGAGCAATTTAGGAAATGCTTGGAAGGATTTCATTTTTTCAGAAGTTGTTGTATTTTCTGTGTTTATTTCCTTCAATTATGAAACTCTCCTAGTACTAAAACTTGTCATTAGTTAATAAACTAATCTTTTCCGAAACTATGATTGCCTATTCTCTGATTTCTGAAGAGAAATCGCTTCTTCAAGAGTTAATCTGCCAGTGGCAACTTTTATTGCGAGTTCTCGGGAAATTGTGACATCACCTCTTGAATACTGACGAGAGAGAACCTGGATTTCTTTAAGTTCTCCATCTGGAGTTTCACATGTTTCGGATTCTTTTACGCTTTCCCCGAGACGAAAGGCAATTTCCATTGCTGCTGTAGCATCTTTTCCTCTAGGTAATTTCATGCCTACTTTCACACCCTCAAGAAAGATCTCATTGGCTTCTTGACCACGATCAGGAGTTGTGTGTAATTCATCTACAACTTCCAAACCAACATGCTCGGGTTTTACATTGAGTAATTCATTAAGTATGAGAACTTGACGGTAACCTCCTGTGGACCCAATGCGGATAATAGCCATTTTTGCTGACAAATTTTTTAACGTGAGTACTATGAAATTAACTGCTTCTTTAATATCCCTAGTTTCTAATGTTGATTGCAAACATCCATCAGTTATAACAGCAACTCCAATGTTAAGACCAGGGTCAACTCCAATGATCAAGGATTCCCAAATTTTTTTTCCTTCAATACCCAACATTATCTTCGAATATGCTTTATCTAGATTTAGAGTTTCAACTTTAGAAAGAACAACCAGGTTACTATAATTCATGTTCTTCTGGTTGTTTTCCTCTTCAGTTGTTACGACTAAAATCGAATCTTTAGAAGGAGGATCTCCAGGTTGAAGTTGTTCGAGACTAAAGCCTTTTTGTGATAATTTCTCTCGTAAAAGATAGCATAATCGAAAATCCATAGTTGCAAGGGAAATTAACATGAGTAGGCTCCTTTTAATTTGTGCTTTAACAAAACTTAGTATTATTTATTTAATATCTTTTTTAATATCAATTCAAATTATAAAAAATTCGCATAATTACTCTAAAAGATTAAATACATTAAAGAAATTGTTCAAACAAAAACGATTTTGTGTTTTAACTGAGTTGATTCGATGAGTAAAGTTACCTATCCATTATTATTAGTAAACCTAAAGACGTACCCACAAGGAACAGGCAAGAAAGCACTTGAGCTAGCAAAAATATGTGAAAAAGTGATGAAGAAAACTAAGGTATGCATCGCTGTTGCTGTACAAGCTGTTGATATAAGATTGATAAGCACCGAAGTTGATGTGCCAGTTTTTTCACAACATATTGATCCTATAGCTCCGGGCAGCAATACTGGACAAATATTAGTAGGAGCAATTAAAGAGGCGGGAGCAATTGGAACACTAATTAATCATAGCGAAAATAAAATCAAACTCGCTAGTATAGCCAAAATTCTGCAGTTAACCAAGGAAAATGATTTGTTTAGTTGTGTTTGCGCTAGTACATCAAAAATTGCAGGAGCAATTGCTGCACTCGAACCAAATTGTTGTGCAATAGAACCTCCCGAATTAATTGGCTCTGGTATATCTGTTAGTACTGCAAAACCAGAAATCATAACTGAAACAGTTGAAATTATGAAGAAAATTAACTCTCAAGTAGTTCCACTTTGTGGTGCTGGAATAACAAATAGTGGTGATGTGAGAAAAGCACTAGAACTAGGAACAAAAGGGATTTTGGTAGCATCTGGTGTAGTAAAAGCAGCGAATCCAGAAAAAATCCTTGAAGAAATGGCAAACGTCTCAGTGGATTTTCTAGATTAAAAATTCAATAAACTATTCGAAAAAAAGAAAAATTCTATATAATTATAAGAGAAAATAAAGAAAAATCGCTTGAAAATGAAGAAAGAATGAGAAGCGAATATGTGAATAATATGAGACTTTAATTAATTAAACTAGTAAAATAACAATTGGAGATACATCGTTGTCAGAAGAAATCGTTATTAAAGTTCCAAAAAAACTTGCAGAATTTATTGATAGTCTAAAAAAAGAGGGGTATTATAGTTCGAGAAAAGATTTTGCACGAAGTTCTATAGAAATTGTTGCTCAATTATATGGACTGCCTAAAACAAAGAAGGGAGGAAAATCCTTACTCGATGTATTAGGTGACAATAAAATGCAAGTTGAAGAACCTGTAGTAACTAAGCCACCACAACCTCTTCCTCCAAGAGTAGTAGCAAAGAAAGTAGAAGCTCTAACTCCAGAAGAATATGATGTTCTTGATCTATTTGCAGGCGCAAAATTTGATTATGAAGATGCATTGTATGCTAGATATACTATGGAGTTAATGAAATTAGCAAAAGCCCCGATACAAAAGGAAGAATTTTTGAAGCTACTGAAAGGATTAGCTACAAAGAAGAAAATTGATAAAACTGAGCACAGTGGTAAAACAGTATGGAAATTGATTGATGATTATTAGTAAGTCTTATTGATTACTCGGCTTCAAGAGTAGTTATATCTAATCCTGTTATTCCTTCAATGGACATTATTTCAGCTTTTAAATTCTTAACATCAATTTTTTCAAATTCTTCTGAATCAATGTACCCATCAAAAACACATTTTTCTTCCATAAAACAAAGTCCGGTTGAATATAGTGCTTTAACTCCTAACTTTAAGAAGAGATTACCAATTCTCCTAAGGAAATCTGGTGTAAGCTTTCCAATATCAATTGCAACTTTGTAAACTTTATTTGTTGTAGTTGGGATAATTCGTATTATTTTTGTGTTCGGAGTAAGTATAATTACTGCGTAATTACCTGCTTCCGGTTTTAATGCCTCTAGGAATTCATCTGTTAATTGAACAGATTTCATTGGTTCCAGCTTGAGCATTTTTGCAATAGTTATTTTTGGAATATCCTTGCTTTTTTTCGCCATATTATCCAACCTCTTCATTAATAGAATATTTTGAAAAAGACCACTTCAATTTAAAAGCTGGTTTTTTTACTCTATTAATGATTGAAAAAACTAATAATTAAATTATTCCTTCAAAGTTTAACTTTTAATGATTTTTGGAGCACTCGCTACTTTGAATTCATAATATTTCCATTGATTTTTTGATAGGTATTTCGCTACTCTTTTTGCAAAGGTATCTATCGTAGCAATGGTCACTAGATTCCCACCACCTATAAGATAATATGCTTCGATTTTCTCCTTTCGCATTTGTGTAACTTGTTCGCATAATCTCAACATATCGGGTTTCCTAACTCGGATATTTACTCCCTCGAGTAGTTCATGTGCATTTTGGATGTTTTCTTCTGCAGTTTTTAAAAGTTCAATAAGCTCATCATTTTTTAGAGCTTCTTTTACCCGATCAATCCAATTTGGTATTTGTTTTACTCTTTCAGGGAATTGAGAATTTGTTATTATGCCAGCGTGGATCTCATCTGCTGAAATTCTTGAATCATATTGAAAGGGGATTGAGAACAGACTAATTCTACTCAAGTCTTTTTCTGATGCGAGTTGTATTACTTTTACTGGTTTTTCATTTACTAATGATAAAGTTAAACCACCATACAAACTTCTTCCTGCGCTTTCAGAACCTTTCATTGAATATCTAAGAATCTCATCTTTCGAATATTTTAGATCAAAAACGTCATTCAAAGCTACAAATAAAGCAGCTAAACCAGAATCTGAACTCCCACTAAAAATTCCATAATTATTTGATTCAATTTTGACTTTTGCTTTTTTGTTATTCTTATCCATTAATGATTTGACAGATTCAATGATTTGATTCCCACGCAAGCCAGTTAATTCTTGTTTATCTAAAAGAAATTTAATAGGAGTGATGGTCTTGCCTTCAGTGGATTCGAT
>DAOVHJ010000110.1 GCA_030671945.1 Candidatus Heimdallarchaeota archaeon | reverse complement strand
TATCAGCAAATTTCTAGTGAAATCGATGAAAAGTTTTTATAATAAAATCAGTTAAAGATGCTTCTGTTATCTTAGATTATAATTAAAAGTTAATTTAAAACAATCCACGGATATTATTTTAGAATGATTCAGAATTTGATTATAATTAAAGATGGATCCACTTTACTTAGTGAGAATTTTGGTAGCTGCCATAGTCTGCATGGAAATCCAATATTACTTTCAGGATTTTTTGAGGCATTGATTTCCTTCTCAGAGGAATTTGAACAAGGATCTTTAGATCAACTCAAATTTAAAAATACTAATATGAATTTTCTAAAAAGTGATGGCTTACTTTACATTATTGTTTCAGATCTTGAAGATAGCTTCACTACTATCAGCACCAAACTTAAAAAAATCGCACGTTTATTTTTTGGAGAGTATGGGACGTTTCTAACTGATTTCAGCGGTGAGATAACATCTTTTGATAATTTTAAGAAAACATTACTTAATTTGGGAATTGCTCAAAAAAACTGTGGGAAACATTCGGAATGCTCCGAATGCCCTGATAGCAACAATCCAAATCCAATTTTAGATGAGATTATGAAACTAATGTAGGTTTTGTGAAAGACCTAAACGTTAGGTATTGTTGCTAGATTATTATTATCTAATTTTTCTTCAATATATGATTCAAATTCTGAATCTAATTTTTCTATCGCTTGTAGATAAAAAGACCAATATCTATTCTGGGAATAGTTCTCTTTAATGGCTTCTTTATATTGCTGAACTCGAGTTCTTAATTCTAATACTGGTATTTTACTCAATTCATCTAGTGCTATGAGAGTAGCTTTTATACAATCATCATGAATAAAAATCTCATTATCTTTTGCTAGCTGAGAATTTGTTTTTCGTTTAATGGGGTCATCTTCGCAAGAACTTGGATTATCAACAACAAAGCTGAATTCTCTTTGCCATTGATCATCGAATCCACATTGACCAGAGACAATTGGTAGAACAGAACCATTTTCCTGCATTAATACTACTTCTCTGCTAACTAAACCCATTGGTTCTCGACGAGATAGGAATAAAGCACTGATTCTAGCATCTGGATTATTTTCTGTTAATTGAACTGTTCCAAGAACTAATTTTGAATTGTGTTCCCATGCCAATGTTGCATTATTTGTTTCACCAATCATCTTCTTATGCCAATCTAGTTCTGATTGGGAACCACTACAAATTAACATATAGTGTCTTTTGGGGTCGTTTTTAGCACAGGCAATTACTGCATCTGTTCCCTTCACATATTTTTGTGCTCTTCCAAAGTATAATACTAATTCTTTTTTTCCGTCAACAATATCTTTGATAGGTAACTTTGAACCATAAAAAGGACCTAATCCTACTTTTTCATTTCGTTCTTCAAGCATCTCCATGATTATGCTTTTAGCAACTTTGTTTGAGAACCAACCTTTGTCTGGTAAAGCATTATATAACGGGATAGTATCATTGCTACTCTTAGCAAGACCGATTTCTGCGAGATGATTACTCATGTATGGACTAATTGCAATCATCTTAGCATGATTTTGCACTTCTGTCTCGAGAATACGTCTTTGTGCCCGATTATCTTTATGTTCGTCATAACTTGAATGAGTTATGTAGTAACTATTAATCGGAATAGTATTGTACAAATTATTATCTTTGGCTGTTGTTATATTTAGTACCGCAGGGATACTTGAATACCCATGAGCCATGATCACAATTCCATCTAATTTCCTTTCTTTTGCTAATTTAATTATCACTTTATTTGTTTCATGGCCATATTTCTCCCAATTCCAAGGATTAGCATAAGGTCCAGCTGCCCCATTAGAAACAAGGATCATCTGCCCCTCATTAGTTAGTTTCATTTTCTCGATTAATTCTTCAACTCTTGCTAGCTTTTCCTGCTTCTTTGGTCGAGGAGAGATTACATATGGAATAACTTCAATCTTATCTGCAACATCTTCTGCTGTCTTGATAATTTGTTCAACGTAAGGAAAGAGCATTGCATGTTCTCCCCCTACTTTTACAACTCCTTCTTGTATTAAGGTTATAATAGCAATTTTTGGTTTTTTAGATTCACTCATGGCAAGTATCTTCTCCAGACAGAGATTTAATTCCTTCAGTAAGAATCACATTTTTATCTCTTACCATAGAGCTCATCAATGATCAAAATTCTGTACAATCTATACTATGCATAATAAAGAAAGATAGAGTGGGAATATAATATTTGGGGACTTATATTCCGCCTCTTGGAAGTTCCTTCTGAACTAACAGGTGATCTTTTGGTTTATTCTGACGCATAAGGGCTTTCTTAACAAGACCTGTTTTAACGTATTTGTGTTTCTCGCAGTAAAATTTCTCTTCTATTTCGCAGTCTCTTTCAAAATGTGTCCATAAAGTCATGATTCCATTTCTAATTGCAAAATGCTCTAATGCTGTCAATAATTCTGTTCCTATTCCTAGTCGTCTCCATTCAGGTAAAACAACAAGCCAGATTTTGCCTATGTGCTTTTGAACTGGGATGCCAAAAATACTTGTTTCTAAAGTTGCTTCGGCAATAATTTCCTTTTGATGGTCTGCAACAAGGCTCAATCCACCCGCTAATTCACGAGCTTCAAGGTTTCTTAAAACATATCTAACTTCTAGTGTTGTATTTGGAGGAGAATCAAAGTAGTTCGAATCGTAAAGCTCACCGTGGAATTTTGTTATTCCATTTAAATCTGTCCAGTCCAACAATCTTAATTTTATGTCTTTGTCAGTAGGTGTTTTGTATCTTCTTTCACGAAAACTCATTGTTTCTAGCCCCTCCGGGCAAAATCGATTTATCTATTGAAGATGGTTATTTTAACTTTTTCCAGTTCTTCTTATATAAACAAATAAAATATACCTCTTTTTAATTGCTTTGCTCAGAAAATGAATGATTTGCTCTTAAATTACTCCACTTATTTTTCCAAAAGCATAACTGACAGCTTCAAATGCTTTCTTTTTGCGTCCATTGAAGTAAATTAATCCTAGGTGGCTTGTTATCCCTCGATCTACTGTTATTCCGATGTTATCACTCATACTTGTTATACAAACACCATCAGCGTTTATTTCTGTAGATAGTGAAGCTAAACTCATAATTTTGCTAAGGAATTTTGCTTGTGCATCCTCTCCAAAATTGAATGATTCCATACCCACTTCACTTATCCAAAATTTCAAAGTGGAATACGAATTTTGATATATCTCATTATAAGCAAGTAGAGAGCTTAATCTCCATCCAAATAAAACAGGATAATACGTTACTCCAACAGCATCAATGCTTAATGTTGTGTTTTCTAGGAGTGTTTGAAAATCATTACTCCCACTTTTTATTGCTAGAAAAGTAATGAGAATTTTGGTGGTTGGGCTATTAGATTTTATTACAGTTGTAACGTTCTCAATATAGTTCATCCATTCTGTGATGGAAACTTCTTGACTCAGAAATCCTTGTAGCTCACCATTTATTTCATTAAATATGATCATAAAATCTGGTTGATATGTTTGAGAAATAAATAATGAATCAGTATAAATGAAATTTAACAACTCTTGTTTTGAAAATACATAGTCACCTACAGCAGAGATAACTAGTTTTATTCCTTCATCTCTTATCCGCTGAAAACCCTGACTTAATATTGTTTGAGTTTTATTATTCGCTAGAGCATTTGAACCTACATCATAACGAATATGAGTAGCATGTAATTCTTTTGCCCAAGTAATTTCATTATCAAGGTCATCGCTCCAAGTCGTAGATACATTTCCATTTATATCAAATGTTGAAAAGACATTTCCTTTTATTGCTAGCTGCATTCCTGGTTTTAAACCATAATCTTGTTTCAGGTAGTTTGGAGTTACATTCATGAAAACATTTCCAACAAAAACAAAGGGAGTTATAACAAGCAATGCAATGATTATACTTAAAGAAATAAGTCGCAAAAATGAATCATATCGTTTGATAAAATTCCTGAAACCAAAGGGCAGATCACTCGCACCAATAAATTGAGCATATTTTATATCGCTATCATCCTTTGATTGTGACATCTCTCTCCGGAGTGCTTTAATTTCCTCATCTAATCGTTCTTGCTTTCTCCTTTCCTCAAAGAAAGGTGTTCTTTCACCAGGAAGATCTTTCTTAGTTTGTTCCACCCCAGCTATATCCTTCTCATCTTTTTCCGTAATCGCTTGCTTCTCCTTTAAGGAAATTGCTTCTGTTATCTCTTTTTCTTTTGTTTCTTTTTGTGCTAAATAATCATCTATTGGCATAGCAAAATAGTATCTTGGATTTAGCATATAAGGAGGAAAGAGAAACGTTGGCGAGAAGAAAGCACCAGTATTAACAAAAACAAGCTGCCACCACATAACGCTACTATTTAATGTATGACTAAAAACACCTAGGAAATTTGGAAGATCGACCCCAAAATCTACAAGAGTCCAGTTGAATAAATATAGAAAAATAATAACATTGTAGATTATTAACAACCAATCTCTTACTCCTTTTCTATTTCCTGATTTGAAAACATAAAAAATCTGAATCATTGCTAGAAGACTAGGTATTAGAAAGTATATTTTCGGAAAATTAAAGACTAATGGTGACATGATACCCCAAATTCCGATATTTACAAGACAAGCAATTAATCCAAAGATAGCCCACCCTTTGGGAATTCCTACCTTTTTTTCGGGATCCTTTTTACGAAGCTCCTTAACATATGTTAAAAAAATCCTGAAATACCATACAGCAAAAACAATTCCAACAATTGCTTGTATGATGAATAACAAGATGTTAAAAATACCCAACATATTATTGATTAGGAAGAAAAGTGCGCCAATTATTATTGTCACAACGAAAATCATCAGCAGCTTAAACCATTCTGCTGAAAAATCAAAGGTGAGCTTCTTCATGGGAATATTTTGTTGTATTATCTCAAAAGTGTTTTGAGATATATCAAAAATTAGCCTTTTATGCAAATGTTCAAAGAAGATTTTTTAGCTTTGTTAGTTTAGTAAGTGATGTTACAAGTTAACAAAGAAAGAACTTATGTGGGATGACATTGACTAAAAAAGAATCTAATTTAAATCAACTAATTAATGATCCTTTCAAAGGCAAATCAGGTTTTATGCCTGCAAAGATAAAAGACAAAATTAAAGTTAGAATTGGTTTAAATGAAAACCTAGCTTTTCCAGAAGAGCTCATAAAGAAACTTATCAAAGATGTAGCAGAGAAAATTGATCCGCGAATTTATCCAGAAGATTATTGTTATTCGTTGTGTGACATGATTGCTTCAGATTATGCGCTTCAATCAAATCAAGTTGTAGTTGGTAATGGTGGAGATAAGATCATTGATCTAATGGTTCGATTAACAATTAAATCAGGTTTCTCAGCAGTTACTATCGCACCCACATATCCTATGTATGAACATGCAATAAAAGTTCAGGGAGGAGATGTTACAGAGTTATACCTTACTGATTCTCCAGCATATGATATTGATCCCGATTATATCCTAGCAAATATTACCCCTAAGAAGGATCGGTTATTGTTCTTGTGTTCACCTAATAATCCCACAGGTAATCAATTCGATGAAGACAAACTAAGAAAAATAATTGCAGAATTTCCGGGAATCGTAGCTTTAGATGAAACCTATACGGATTTTGGAGGTTATTCTTTAGTTAATGCATTAAAGGATTATCCAAACCTAATAATAATGAAGAGTATGTCCAAATTCCATGGAATGGCGGGGATGAGACTTGGATTTGCTTTAGCTGATGAATTTCTTATTTCTAGGTTAAAGGAATTACTTCCAGCATTTAACGTTAATATTGCATCGTTAGAATTAGCCAAATTAGTTCTTCAAGAGAAAGAAGCACTATCCAAAATTGTTTCCAATATTGTATCTGAAAGGGAGTTAGTATACAAAAGGTTAGAAGCTATCGATGGAATCACTCCTTACAAATCATATACAAATTTCATTATGTTTCATTTAGAAGGCATAGATGCGGCAGTTCTTCAACAAAAACTGCTGAAAGAAAAAGGTGTTCTTGTAAGGAATATGAGTGCCATGCCTAAATGTGAAAACAGTTTGAGAATGTCCATTACTACAAAAGAAAATAACTTAGCATTTCTGAATGCTTTAGATGAAATTGTTAGGAATTATTAGAAAAAATATTATATCCAAAATACTTTAAAAAGTATAAATGAATATTTGGCAGATTAATATCATCTATTGGGATTCATTTGTAACTATTCTGGTTTGGCACAGAAGAGATAAGGAGATTAGTCTATGACTGAAGATGAAGAGAAGAAGAAACAAGAATTCTACGTTAAAACTAACGCTGAACTGGATGTTTTACTTGATGAAATTAAGAAGAATCCAGATGATGATATGGCTATTCTTCGTTATGCGAAAAAGCTAGAAATCAATATAACGATTTTTGGAATGAGTCGTGATCCCGATGGCATTGCCTTAGTTCTAGAGCGTTTTAGAAAAGTGGTTCAAGAACATGGTCAAATGACTCAAATACAAAATCTCTTTGCTACAGCACTAGCAAATTCAATGTCATATCTTATGAAGAAACATAAATTTGATACTGTGAATGAAAGACTCGATGAACTACGAATGTTTGCTAGATTGCATCCAATGAATATGAATTGTCAACGTTCCTTAGCTGGGGGTCTCGTTAATTCGATTATTAATTTTGGTCAACGAAAGCTTTTGAAACCAGTACAGGATATTATTCAAGAACTTATAATTCTAGCTTCTAATCACAAAGAGAATTATGAAATACAATTATGTCTTGTTAAAGGATTAGTGAATGCAATGGGTTACCTCAGCAGAAATGAGGAATTCGAACCTGCAATTCCACTTCTTGATGAACTAATGGCATTAACGGATGAACATCCTAATGATGAAGATTTTGTTTTGCAAAGAGCTAATGGTGTTGTTACAGCAATGAATGCATTTGCCAAAAGTGATGAGTATATTGATGTTGTTGAAGAATTAGAAGAAGAACTAGAACGTATGGCAAAAATCTATCCTAATCATGAAGGAGTTCAATTGAGAAATAAGACTAGAACACTTGGAAGAGATTAGTCTTTTTTCAATTTGGATTTATTACTCTTTTACTCGACAAACATCAGCTAATAAGAGTATATCTTCTGAATTATGTTTTTTTAAGTCAAGAGCTGAACCTTTCTTAAAGGCTTTAATATTCACCTCATGGAATCTCTCTGCTGTAAGTGATTTTATTGCTTGAATGAATGCTTCTGGAGAAGCCAAATCGAAGAGCTGATTAAGAATCCCAAGTAAAACCATATTTGTTGCTTTCATACTGCCAACTTCCTCTGCAATTGCAATCATAGGAGCAAGAATGATTTTTTCTTTAATTGCTTTTGGAATTTTTTTGGCAACCTCATTTGCAGTTATGTAAATCAATGACTCAAAATAATTTTCTAAATCATCTAAAGTTAACGCTACATAGACATCGATATCAGTTATTCTTGGATAAATTATCTTCTTAGTAGAGACTTTTATTTCGCTACGAGTTTCTCCACCGGTAATTGCAGAACCATACTTTGTACTTTGCACAGCTGAGCGTCCATCTGTAATAGCTGCTTGACCGATTATAGTTCCAGCTAGTTTGACTCCTTGACCGCCTATTCCTCTAATCATTATATTAATATCACAATTTTTATTTTTTGAATTCGTAGGCATCAGTTATTCGCTCCGAAAATTCTTCTGGTTCATCTTTCTCATTAAGAAAGACACCTGTAGGGATCTTAGTAAATCCTTTACCAACTTCATATTCAATATCGGTTT
>DAOVHJ010000118.1 GCA_030671945.1 Candidatus Heimdallarchaeota archaeon | reverse complement strand
GTCCTACCTGTGATTTACTTGATTGTTCATTTCGCAGAGATTAATTAAAAAATACAAAAAATGTTTTTATGGAAGAGAATTAGTTGTTAGTAATAAAAGAAGGAATTTCATATGAGACCCACAATCAAAATACTTGAAGAAGAACTAAAAGAAAAAGTAGTTAATGAAGCATTTGAAATCTTAGAAGAAAATGGTTTTTTCGTAGAAAACAAAGAAGCCAGTGAAATCCTGCAGAAAGCAGGAATCAAAGTTGATAAGAAGAATCAGAAAGCAAAAATCCCAAGAGATCTAATTAAAAAAACTTTGAAAACAGCTCCATCCTCCATAACATTATATGATCGAGATGGAAAAGAAACTTCGAAACTCGAAAAGGATAATATTTGTTTTGATCCAGGTTCTGCGGCATTACAAGTTCTGGACGCTGAGACAAATGAAATCCGTTTAGGGGTTAGTAAAGATTTCATAGAATTTTCAAAAGTAGTTGATCAACTAGAGAATATACATGCTCAAAGCACGGCCATAATTTGTTCTGATGTTCATGAAAATGTTCAGGACAGGTATCGATTATATTTAGGGTTGATTCATTCAAAGAAACCAATTGTTACTGGCACTTTCTTAAAGGAATCTTTTGGAATTATGAAAGATATGCTAGTTTCTATACGAGGAGGAGAAAAGGAACTCAAGAAGAAACCGTTAGCAATATTCGATGCTTGCCCTTCACCACCATTGAAATGGAGTGATCTTACTTGCCAAAGCATTATTGATTGTGCGAAATATGGCATCCCTTCTGAATTTGTTTCAATGCCTATGACTGGAGCAACCGCACCTGTTACAATTCTTGGAGCTATTGTGCAACACGCAGCTGAGACATTAGCAGGATTAGTTATTACACAATTAGTCTCACCAGGAGCGCCAGTAATTTGGGGCGGATCACCAGCTGCTTTTGATATGAGAAAAGGTACTACTCCTATGGGTTCAATAGATACAATGATCCTGGATTTAGGATATGTTGAAATCGGAAAATACCTTAACTTACCAACTCATGCTTACTTAGGTATGTCTGATGCTAAAATATTAGATGCTCAAGCTGGTTTTGAATCTGGAATGGGTTCATTACTCGCAGGCATTAAGGGTGTAAACATGATCTCTGGTGCTGGTATGATTGATTTTGAAACTACCCAAAGCATTCAGAAAGTTGTTATTGATAACGAAATTTGTGGAATGGTTTACAAATTTAATAAAGGAATAATCCAAAGAGATGATCCTATTGCGAAGAATCTCTTGAAGGAGTTCGATGACAAAACAACACATTTACTCGCACATGACCACACTTTGAAATGGTTTAAAGAAGAACACTATATGCCTAGCACAGTGGTTGATCGAGCCACAAACGAAGAATGGAAAAACAAAGGACGAAAATCAATTGGGCAAAGAGCAAAAGAAAGAGCAGACAAGCTAATCAAGAAATATCCTGGAATAAGTCTAGACAAAGATATTCTTAACGATTTAACAAAGATTATGAAATACAAAGATATTGATTTCAAATCATTCTTGGATGCATAACTCTACTCAAGGAAAGATTAAAAGATTCACGAATAAACTGAAAGCAGTGGATGAGTGACATTTGAGTTCAGCTAAAAGCAAAGGAAAACATGATATCATTGTTGTAGGTGGAGGTCCTGCTGGTTCTACAACTGCAAGGTTCTTAGCAAGAGAAGGTTTCAAGGTCAAAATTCTAGATGCAAGAAGTCATATCGGTATTCCAGTCAGATGCGGGGAAGCCATCGGAAAAGAAACTATTAATGATATCTTGAAAATCGGTGTTCCTAAAGATGCCCTAAGAACAGAAATAGATGGTTTTCGGGTGTTCAGTCCTTCTTTGAAAGTAATTGATTATCGCTTACCTAAAGGTGAAGGTTATGTTGTAGATAGAAGAATTTTCGATAAAGAACTTCTCAAAGGAGCTGTTTTGGAAGGAGCAGATATACAACTAAATACCCGAGTTACCAAGATCAAAATCGACAAAGAAAAAGGTATAACAATCAAAGCTGAACTTAATGGGAAAGAAATTACGGAATCAGCACCAATAGTTGTTGGTGCAGACGGGATTTACAGTATTATTGCTCGGAATTCAGGTCTTGCAAAACCTATAGATCCAATCGATTTGAACACCTCTGTTGGTTATGAGATGGTCGGGGTCAAATTTGAAGAGCCAACGATGTTTGACTTGTACATGGGAAATGAAATAGCTCCTCGAGGTTATCTCTGGGTCTTTCCGAAAGGCGAAAGTAGTGCAAATGTTGGTATAGGTATAGGCGTTGGTTTTGCTAAGAAAAGCGTAAGAGAGTATCTTGATGATTTTATTTTCAAAAGTGATGAGGGAAAGAAACGATTTAAGAATGCAAAAATAATAGAGGAAAGAATAGGGGCCATTCCGGTCGGTGGCACTCTTGATAAACTTGCCACAGACAGAGTATTACTCGTGGGTGATGCTGCAAGACAAGTAAATCCTTTGACTGGTGGCGGAATTGCTTACGGTATGGAATCCGGAAAAATGATCAGTGATACCTTAGTTAAAGCTTTCGAAAAAGAAGATTTCACTGATAAATTCCTGAGTACGAACTACGGAAAATTATGGAATGATGCTTACGGCAAATCTTTTGGTTTAGCAACAAAAGCAAGAAAGGTTTTGGATGTCCTTACAGATCAGCAAATGGATAATATTGTCGAAACTTTTGATGGAGAGGATCTTACAAAAGCAGTTAGAGGTAAGTGGGGACAAATAAAGCTTGGTGCCAAGCTTATGAAGAAAGATCCTTCGCTCCTGAAAATTCTTCGAAGAGCATTAGGAGACTAAACCTATCGAAAAATATGGAAGTATTGAATATGAAAATTAGTTATTGTCCTGAAAAAAAACTTATTGGTGTTAAAAGAAAGCTGGAAGGTCAAGAAAAATACGAATTTGATTTTTTGTTACGAGCTGTTAGAATAATTAATACTTTGAATGACCCTGTACAACTCATCAAGTATGTTTTTGAGTTGAAGACAAAAGGAGAAACAATAAAGAAAATTGTTTACTCTAAAGATGTTATTAAGGCGAAAGCTGAAGACCTTCAAGGGGTAGTTCAAAGATTAACTTTAAAACAAGATGTTGAAGTTCGAGAAATAGCAAGAAAACATAATGTACAATTATTCCTTGGTGTAAAGGATTTCTGGAAAAATGAAAACTATGCGCTTGATTTACTTGAACCTGGACAAGAAACAGGTTTTAGATTAGAGCACTTTAGAACTCTTGTCAAAAAACCGATTGATGAGTTGGTTTTCACTGTTGTCTATAAACAAGCAGATGAAACTAAGAAAACCTCAATTCAGATTCCAATTATAGAGTACAAAAATAAAAAGGAATATATCTTCCCATTAAAGGGTACATGGCTTGTTTTTGGGAATTGGGATGATGCTTACAATCATCGTTCTATGCATTCACAAGAATTTGGTTTTGATCTAGTGCAACTAAATGATAATTTACAATTTGAACAAACAATTGAAAAACCGAATGAAGAATTCAAGTGCTATAATGAAGATCTTCTAGCTGTAGCGGATGGCGAAGTTGTAGATTGTTTTGTTGGAATTCCGGAAAATCCGAGTGCAATTAAAATGATTAGCAATGATGAAAAACGGGAAATTATCGTAAAATCCGGATTTGTTCCATTAATCTCAGGTAATTACGCAATTATTAAACATGCAACAAATGAATACTCTTTCTATGCTCATATTAAAAATGGCACCTTGAAAGTAAAAAAAGGTGATAATGTAACACAGGGGCAAGTAATAGGAAAATTAGGAAACTCAGGCAACTCAACCGGTCCACATCTTCATTTTCATCTAATGGATAAACCCAGCATATTAACTGGTCGAGGTCTACCCTGTCACTTCACCAATCTCAAAAACTTTGCTGGTGAAAAAATCAGTTATATTGAAAACTCATTTTTACTTGTGCATACAGAATAAATAAATGAAGAATCCCTACTTTTGTAGGGAGTTTTTTCTCTTTTTCTTATAGAAATTGTTTCAAATCATCATCTATTGTTTTGTCAGATTTTCGCTGGGATCTTAAGCGATCTTTGAAGCGTTTAAACTGAGCAGCAGATGATGTAGTAACATGTTTTGAGTTTTTCAATTGATATTCTACAATCTTCCTCACTAAAGCAGTTCTTTGTGGATTTAAGCGATAAAATCTTCCTGAATCATTATCATATTCCTCGAGAAGCTCAGAATCAGCTTCTTGAAGCGTTTTAAGAATAACACAAATTCCCACTAATCCAATAACTGATCTTTGATTTCTTGCTGCAGACTCCACCTCGAATCGAGTATGCCATTTTCCATCAGCTAATAGATTTAAGATAGCTATTTTTGCAGGATCATTTGCTACAAGGTTATTGATACGATTAGCTATGATTGAATTCATAAAGTTCCTACCTCTGATGGAGGTTCAGGTGGACTAATATCATCATCCAATTCTGAATCTTCAAACATCCTCTTTATGAAAGAGAGTTTCATATTTGTAGGTATGATAACTACAAACTCTTTACCTAAGGCTACAATATCTCCACCGAAAGTTCTTACGTGAGACTTTAGCTGTTGAATTGTTCGTTTTAGGCGAATCATATCCAATCTGGCAAGGTCTTTAACGCCAAGAATTACTACGTTTCCTTTGTTTACGGTTTCACAAACCAAATCTACATCTTGTAATCCTCTTAATGTTAATGTGACAACTTCTCTTTGATTATCCTCTAACCTAAAATTATCTTTTTTTCTTCTTTTAAATAGGGCCATTGCCATTTCCTCCAATTACAACGTAACAATACTGCTTCTTACATTAAAAGGCAAAGAATATCGTCATAATACAAGGAAATTACATTTTATATACAGTAAGAAATATGCTGTGAGAACTGTTGGTTAATAGGTACTTGCGTTAAAAAAATAATCTTTTGATTTTACTTGATCTCAGATATTGCTTTGACTGGGCAACATTCAATACAGTTTCCACAATCGGTGCACCCTTCAATAATCTTCAATCGTTCTTTTTCAAAATAATACAAACATTCCGGACAAATGGTCGCACAACCAAGGCACAGTCCACAGAGGTCTTCATTGATTTCTACGGGCAACAATTAACACCACTAGAAGAAGAGAACAATGAGATAATAAATCATTCGAAAATACAGCTAAAGCTTAAAAGAGATTACACAGCTAACTTATTATAGAGTTTTTTCTAAATGCTTGTAGAGGATAAATGGTTTGAGCGCTCCAGATTGGGTAATTGTCAAAAGAATAAGAGAAGTTTCTATTCCCCAAGAGAAATTCCAGATTGATATGGAGGAGTGGCCAAGAATTGCTCAAGAACGAATTAACAAATTTGTACATAAGAAGGAATGGTATCCCGGAGAAGGAGTAACTAGTTCTAATTATGAGCAAGAGATTTATGAGGAATTCGCAGGACACGGATTGCTAAGGTTAGTCGCTGCAGATGATCCAAGAGTTCAAGGATGGTTAGTTGAACAAGAAGGCGATCTCTTTGATTGGAGATTCCGAAAAGCTAAAACAACAGAGATCAAACTAGAAGTAGCAAAATATCTCTTTGGAGAGAAAAATGTGATTTCTCCTCGAGACATCTGGGCTAGATTTGATATTAATCAGCCACCATTCAAGGAATTCAAGATGAAAGCCCGAAGAACTGGATCAATGGCAGTACATTTCACTTGTGTTCCAAAGTTGATTAGTATCCGCTCTGCACTTTTAATAAACGGCTGGGTTATTGCACTCATTGATGATTTTGCTAGTAGCCTTAAGGCAACGTTTGAAAAATTATTAAGACAGCGAATCGGGGAATCGAAAGAAAGTCTTGATCGTATTGTTCGGAGCTCAGTAAGTGAACCAATAACGGAACTCAAAAAGGAATTATCAAAAGTCATACGCTCAATGAGCATCACTTCAGGTAAAATCGAGTGGGGAGGATACAAATTATTCACGAGACAAAGCGTGTTTCCGCAATGTATGATGGATCTTTATAATGAAGTAATGAGTCAAGGACATATAAGTCATGAAGAACGACTCCAATTAGGTTTATTCTTGAAAAATATTGGTATGCCAGTTGAAGAGCAATTATTATTCTGGTATGAAAAAGCAGTAGACAATGTGGGAATGACGTATGAGCAATTTGCCACTGGTCCCCCTGGTTATCAAATCAGATACATGTATGGTCTTGAAGGTGGGAGAACCGATTATAGTGCTCATAAATGCTCAAGCATACAAGATAATGGATTTTGTACTTTTCTACATCAATCAGTAGTAACTATTGATGAAAATATACGGAAAGAAATAAGGAATCCCTCAAAATTTCAGGAAGATTTGATGAGAGAATTATCTAGAAAAGTGGTGGATAAAAAACCAGGTGAAGCCTGTGCTTTGATGTTTCAGCTGAGGTATAGATGGAAAGCTAATCCAATAAGACACCCAATTAGTTATTTGAAATATGCAGCTCGAGCTCTTAAAATAGTTAAAAAAGAAGATAATGAAGATAAGGATAAACCAAAATCAGATAAGAAGGTGGTATCATGACTCCAGAAAGCGAGACAAAATTGGTCCCGATAAAACTTGCACAACAATACTATAGAGAAGTCTTTGATCCTGCTGAACTTATTTCTATTATAGGATTATCTACTTTTTATAAAAGAGAATTTGCTTTCTTACTTGAAGATGGGAATTTTGTAAGAAATACTTCCTTCAAGTCATCTGATAACTTAATTAAATTTCTAACAAAAAATCCTATTAGAAGAAGTTATGTAGGAGCTGTGTATGAAACACCACCAACGAAAAATAATACCATTCAAAGAATCAAGTGGGTATCCCGAGAATTCTGTTTTGACTTGGATTTGAATGATTATGATTTAGTTAGAAATTGCGGCTGTCAAGGAAAAGAGCAATACTGTACTATTTGCTGGTCTTTAGTTCAGGATGCTGCGGCTTTTCTAGATAAAACTTTGAAAGAAGATTTTGGTTATAAGAAAGTAGTCTGGGTCTTCTCTGGTAGAAGAGGCTTTCATGGTTGGGTTCAAGACAAAGGAGCGGGAATTTTAACACAAGAACAAAGAAATAGTATCATCAATTATTTGACCCTAATTAGAGATGAGAAGCGAACTCAAGCGGTTGAGCAAGATCTAAAGCATGTCATACCTTTGCGGGATAGAATCCTAGAAATGGTAGCTAAAGCATTTTTCTTGCATGCAAATGATAAGGAGTTAAAAGCAGACCCCTTCAAATTTACAAAGAATCAAATAACTAAACTAAGATACAATTTGGAGAGAGGTTCACAACCTTTTAGCAAAACATATGACATTATTCTGGAAAAAAAACAAGATAGAGATGCCGTCTTTACTCATATTATTCAACATCGATATCCTCGTATTGATCGTAAAGTGTCTATAGATATCCGACGTATTCTAAAAATCCCTGGAAGTATTCAGGATACCAATGGTAGATTATGCTGCAAAGTAGATATCAAGAAAATACACAAATTCTTCCCTGAAAACGCTCCAACGATTTGGGAAAAGCTAGGCATAAATACCTAATTCTAGAAGAAATCTTTAGCAATTGCTTCAATTCTTCCATGTTCATAATCTAGAGTGCGTGTGTTTTGTTTCAACCAAGTAGGTAAGAACCT
>DAOVHJ010000326.1 GCA_030671945.1 Candidatus Heimdallarchaeota archaeon | reverse complement strand
GAGGTTGTCTCCTTCATTAATCAACGAAGTAGCGATCTGAATATGCTCTTTGTTCTTGCACATATGCCTGAAGACCCAAATGCTTCTTACGAGTTAATGTTTGAAAGACTAGCACAAATCGAAGTCCCTTTGGTCTTAGAAAACGTTGTAGGCTATACAGATGAGCAATTCCTTGATTTTTATCATCAGGCAAAAGATCATTTGGGGAAAAAAGTTGCTGGTCACGCTTTGGATATTTCCCATAGATACGTGAACGATTGGCAAACTTGGTTGGATATTCCAGAGGAATTAGTGAAAGATATTGCTTATGTGCACATTTCTGATTGCACAAAAACAGAAGATTTGCATTTACCTCTCGGTTTGGGAGAAATGCCTTTCAACGATTTCTTTGCTTTTCTCAAAGATATCAAATATGATGGTGTTATAAATCAGGAATTAAAACCTGATGGAAATCAAGCTGATAAGATCATGTCTTCCAGTCTGCATTGCATTAAACCCTTTTCTAGATCAAAATATCTCCGTATGAAGACTAGATGCACTTTAATGCTACCTCTCTTAAAACTACAAAGAAGACGATTCAAAGATGTTAAAGATCTAACTGCTGAAGAAATTGGTTATGATTTTGTGTAATCGGATGCTTGTAGCTGATAGTATCGTAACTCTAAAAACACACCAAGAAATCGATTTTCGACAATAATATCGCTTTAAAAGTTTTTCTGAAAATTTCCAGACCAATGTCTCATATCAATGAGAAATTTCTTATACTCTCTTGAGGATATTCTTCTCAAACAACATCCCAAATGTACATATAATTTCTTCTGTAACTAAATTGGGATAAAACTAAACCCTAGTGGGGATTTATGAAAATGACAACTAAAGAAGAGTTAGCGAAAGTAGAAGAAGCAGTCAACTACTATATAAAAGGAACTATCAAAAGAGACTTCGAGTACTTAGCAAAAGGTTGGCATGATGAGGCAAAAATGTTTGGCATGGATAAAGAGAAGAAACTAGTTATCTATGACAAAAACTTCTGGAAAGAGAGTCTCAGTAAGCCAATTGATGATCCAAAGTACAAAAGAACTTCAGAAATTCTATCAGTTGATATAGTAGGAACTATTGCTTCTGCTAAAGTTAAGACCGTTGTGGAACACTCGAAGGGTTCTGTTATCTTTATGGATTTACTGAATCTTTTGAAGATTAATGACTCGTGGCAAATAGTCAATAAAATCTATGATGCCACCTATGAATAAAAAGAATATAAAAAAAATGGAAGTAATACTATGGCTAAGATAAAAATAACTGTAATAAAGAGATTTAATCCTGAAGACGTTTTTGGAAAAGAAGGATATTCTACTCCAAACGGTAAGAAAGTAACAGCATGCACAGCATTCGAAGATGGACAAGAGTTTATTGTTGAAAATCTCAAGAAACCCGATGGTTTCTGTGATTGGGCCTGGAGAGACATCTACAAAGATACTGCAGTTCTGAACTTTGATGGAAACTTCAAGAATTGGGCAAAAGAAGGAACCCAACACACTTGTTGCACTGATGGTGTTCGACCAGTTGTTTTCAAATTAGAGAGGATTGAAGATTAAACTTCCATCTTTCTTTTTTTTTCTATGGAGTGATATTAATGTCAAAAATAAAAATTACAGTAGTCAAGAATTTTAGTCCAAAAGAAGTATTTGGAGAAAAGTTTCACAGACCAAGTGGTAAAGAAATCACTAAATGTGGATTTAAGGAAGGTGAAACTTACATCAGTGAAAATGGAAACATGCCTGAAGACTTCTGCCATCATGCTTGGTTTGGTATGTATCCGAAAATTACCTTCATAAGGTATAATGGTAAATTTGAGGATTGGACCGAAGAAGGCACAGATTTTGTTGCTTGTCCTGATGGTATCAGACCTGTTGTCTTCAAACTAGAAAGAATACCTGAAGAATAAATATACTAATCCAGAATTACTATCAAGGAGTTATATGAATTGCCAAAAATCAAGATAACAGTAATTAGAGTATTTACACAGAAGATGTATTTGGTAAAGAACTTATAAGAACAGATGGTACCGTCGTGGAACCTTGTCATTTAAAGGAAGGTCAGGAGTTTATTTCCGAGGACTTTAGAATGCCAGAAGGCTTCTGTGGGTGGGCTTGGCAAGATTTTCGTAAGGATCTATATTTGTTATATTTCGGTGGTGATTTACCAGACACTCCAAAAGGAGTTGTGTATCTTGCATGTTCTGATGGTAAGAGACCAGTTAGTTTTAAACTAGAAAGATTGGAAGAATAAACTGATTTTACAATTGAGTGGTACGGATGAATACTGAAAAGAAAGACATTATAGGATTGGATTTTTGGTCTGCTTTTGGAAAAAAGCTTGTTCAATACCTTGAAATGAAATCTGGCTCGAGAGTTTTAGATGTTGGCACCGGTGGTGGTGCTTGCTTAATTCCTGCAGCAAAAATTATTGGTTCATCTGGTCACGCTATTGGTATTGATCGATGGGAAAACCGTATTACTGAAACTCTTGAAAATTTAAAGAGTAATTTGTTGTCTAATGCTACAGCTGAACTTATGGATGCGAGAGAACTTTCTTTTGATGACAATTCCTTTGATTATGTTACATGTGGTTTCATAGGATTTAGTGATGTGTTTGATTTTCAAAACCATAAATATCGAAAAGAAAATGATAAAATGAATCATATACTCCGTGTCTTAAAATCCGGAGGAAAAGCTGGTTTTAGTACCTGGCAATCACAAGGAGAACTAGATTATTTACGAAAATTACTACAAGATTATTTGGGAAAAAATAATTCAAAAACAAAAGAAGAGATATCAAAAGTTCCAACAAGTTATAGCAAGGAAACTACTAAGGGTTTTGAGAAAATCTTACAAGATGTAGGTTTCAAGAATATCAATGTTTTTTCTGAGGATTTCATTATCAAATACACCAGTCTTGATGAATGGTTTAATGTGATGATACGTTCAGGATGGATTCTACGGGAATACTTAGGTAGCTATGAAAAGAGATATGCCGATTTCAAAGAAAAAATGCTTCCACATAATCGTGAAACATTCAAACAAAAAGATGGAAGTTATTAT
>DAOVHJ010000133.1 GCA_030671945.1 Candidatus Heimdallarchaeota archaeon | reverse complement strand
CATCCGGAAATATTATGAGTTCATCAAAGAATGAGGATAAATATTTCATAATAAGAAAAAAAGTGGTTCCAAAAGAAGGAACCGCATATTTGTTTTAGTAGCCTAGAAAGTGCCAGTATGCAAATGCAAAAATGAATATTGCACTCAAAGCAATTAGGATAAGAAAGTGTATTCTTTCCCACAGTTTTCCGTATGGTTTTCTTTCAGTATTACCAATTCCTATCCAAGATAAGACACTCAGAACTATCATTCCAGCGATTAACACTAGTACAATTATTGGCATAGCAATTAATCCACCGAGATCTGAAATTGTTTCAGCTTCGAGGAGGATTTTTGAACTCGACATTGGAACGAAAATTGCTATTATGATTGCATTCAGTATTAAGACTCCTGCTACCAATCCCTTTGAGATATTTTGTAGTATTGGTTTTTTCTCCTTTTTCTTCCTAGAATCTATTATTGCTTCAATTGCCCAATAAAGCATAGACAGAAAGTATGCAGAACTTGCTATTATTATGACCGCATAGACTCCTCCGGATTCATAGTAAAACGGATGGATTTTTTCATTTGCAACTAAAGATGTCATGAAATTTGCATAAAGATAACTTACTTCTCCATTACTATTACGCACAAAAGCCATCTCATAATCATATACTCCTGATGCTTCTCTGAAATAATCAGGTTCTACTTGTACGAAATCTATATTACTAAACTGTAGATATCCATCACTAGTTGCTATATAAAACGATGTTTCAAACCAAGAGGAGAGATTCACTATAAAGATTACCTCATCTGTTGTGTATGCTGTAATTTCTTTATATGAATAGTATCTTCTTGCTGAAATATAATATCCTACGAATTGATTCAGACCTTTATCATAACCAACCATCGGTGTTGGAGTTTGACTACTATAAGGATAAAAAGTTTCAATGAATGCGTTAAAGAATTCAGATTTAGCATATACACCATTGTAACTATTGTATGATATGAAGAATCCAAAGTCCTCCTCAGGAAAAAGAATCATATTGCTATGGAAGTAAATAGTATCTCCACCATGTCCCCAAGCTTTTACATTATTCGGATAAAATTCGTATAAACCAAATCCTACTCCTGACATATGTTCTTGTGGTAGAAATTGTTTGCTAAACATCATTTCAACAGATGTATTTTGTAGAATTTCAGTTCCATTGTAGGTTCCATTATTCAACAAGGTCATCATTATAATTGCCATATCCGATGCTGTTGAGCTGCAAGCACCAGCGGATGGGAGTGTAACAATCTCGAAATTTTGTTCTGTTATATCATCATAGTATCCATTAGACATATTGGCTAAAAGTGCTGCTGGAAGCGGTTGCCTAAATGATGTATGATTCATCCCCAGAGGATAAAATATTTCATCTTCTACATATTGTTCGAATGATTTACCAGAGAATTCTTGTACAAGATATCCAACCAAACCTATGCCATAATTTGAGTAGCTAGAAATAACTCCCGGAGGATTCACTCTATCAGGCATATTATCCATTAGTATTTCTTCTAAAGTAAGCGGTACTGGTACAGCATATACTACTGGTGCAGGAAATTCCTCAAATCCTGGTGTATGTGTTAATAAATGTCTTAATGTTATTGGTTCTTGAAAAGTTTCAGGTATTTGAAAAGCTGTTATATAATCATTAATATCAGTATCTAAATCTAATAATCCATCTTCTACCAGTTGCAAGGCTGCAATTGCTGTGAATGTTTTAGAAACAGATCCTATACGAAATAATGTTTGATTATGAACGAATTTAGGAGGTAAATAATCACTTCTCCCAAATCCCTTTGAAAGAACAATTTCTTCATCCATAACGACTGAGATAGTCATTCCCGGAATATTGTAGCGAGACAACTGATCCGGAATAATGAGATTAACAAAATTAATCAGTTCTGTTGTATCAGGACGAGCTTGTAATTCATATGCTGCACTTGTAGGTTTAGTATAAGATAAGACTTCCATATCAGAATTAACAGTTGCTCTTCCTTCAGTTTTAAGAATAATCATTCCAAAAATAATAAGCCCAATAATTAATCCAAATTTTAATGAAGATTTCTTTGACAAATTTCTCCCTAGGCATTTTTGGGTCATTCACTAATATAAACCAAATCAAAAATCTAGGAAAATCTACTATTCAGTTCTTTTGTCTTCCACATGAACGATTTTAAGTGATTGTGCATCCTCGTTTCTTTTGTTTCTACCAATGAGTCCTATGATCATATCATTTCGTACTTGATCTTCCGATTCTTCACCAAATTCCTCAGGACTAACGTAATTTGCCATGTCTGGGTGATGATAATAGACAACCCAACCTGGTAGATCTTCCCAAACATCCACTGAAAAATCTCCCGTAGAAGTTCCAGGAACAACTGGACCCCAGAGCTTCATAATTTCAATTGCTTGAGCTTTTACATCATCTTCAGGTTCAAGAAGAATTAAGCAAGTTCCTTGTTCAAACATTACCCAACTGTTTTCTTCTCTCGCAAGAATTTCTCGCCATATAGCAATCATTCTATTAACTTTAGTTTCATCACTCATTGTCAAGCAAAATATACAATCACTCAAGATTTAAAATAATTACTCAGAAAGAAACACTTGTTGCTCCTAATTTGTAGTAGAATATTTCTTGATAAAATCTTCTAGTTCTTCCATTAATGAAGAATAGTGTTCCTGAAGATTTTGTATAGATTTTACAAGTAGTTTATTCCCCTTTAATCCTGCATATTCTTCAGTTTTTGATAGAAGCTGCTGAATTTCTTCTGTTTTCTTTTCATCTCTTCCAATTTTAGCCTGAAGCCATAAGGCAATTAAACGATATGAAAGCGCTGAAATACGCCCAATTTCTGAAAAATAGATATTAGTTTCTTCAAGGAGTTCTGTAGTTATAGAATCTATTTCATCTATGAGAGAATTATCACCTGTACTTATATAATCATGAAAAAGTATAGAGCATAATTCCCAGAGCAATCCCCTTCTAGAATCTTTTTCTATTGTTTCATCTTTGATCATTTCTCGTACTTTTCTTTCAACCTCTCCTCGAAGTAATGCATTATTGTTTTCATATAGTTTTTTCATTAATTTTCTAATTTCATATCTTCGCATATAATAATTATAATTTGATTTGTCCCTCTGACGAATGATTGGTTTTAATTCTTCAAAATACTCATCTGCTTTCTCATATTCACCTATATTTAAGCTCATATTAACTAATTTTCCAAGAATTATATCTTTCATATCTAATCGATCACTTTTATCCAGTAATTGATATGCTTGAAGTGTGTAATCATAAGCAATATCTGGTTCTAAGTTAATTTCATACGCATATGAAAGATGATATAAAATAATGATTTTCTGATAAGCATTCTCTGTTTTATCAACAAAGGGTTTTATCTTCAAGAAGCATTCAATTGCTTTATCATAATCACCTAATCTTAAATAATAGAAACCAAAATGGTGTTGAACATAAGCAATCCAATATTGATTATCAAGTTCTGTAAACACTCTCAAAGATTCTTCTCTAAAATCAAGAGCTTTCTCTCTTTGTCCCAACCTAGCATGACTATATGCTAAATTAAGAAGTGCAATTCCAATACCAAACTTGTAGTTATAATGATCAGCGAGTTCCAGGTACTCTTTAGCAAGTTTTGCAGCGCGTTTATTATCTCCTTTATGATAATTAGCATTCCCTTCCATTGTTAGTAGACTACAACGTTCTTGATACATTTCTTCAAGTTCTTCTGAAGTTAAAGAATCAAGAATGTCCACTTTCTTTTTCAAAGTGTACAATGCTTCATCCAGTTTGCTTTTTTCGATTAATACATACGCTTTCTGTGATAATGCTTCTAAGTAATATTTCGGTAAATCATACTCTAGAAATTTGGGCAAAACCATCTCCACAAGCTCTAAAGCTAAATCATGATGACCATAACGTATTGAAGCTCTGCTTTTTTGTAGATTAAGAATATCTTTTTCTATATTGCTTAGCTCTTTCTTTTCTAGATCTTCTATTTGCTCTAGTGCTTTCTTGAACTCACCATGTGTAATACTATCTCGAATTTCACTGATCTCCTCTTCAAACACAGAAAATCTCATCTCATTCTTGACAAATTCTAATATTTTAATATTAAAATCTGAATGAATAAAACAATTTTGTCTGATAATTGAGATTTTTCCGAACTATTTTTAGTCAATAATTTCATTTAATCTCTATCAACAAACAATACTAATTCTATGGATGGACAGATAATAATGACATTTGATGAAATTATTGCAAAGAGAAGGTCTATTAGAAAATTCAAGAAGGATCCAATAAAATCAGAAGATATTGAAGCCATTCTTGATGCTGGAAACAAAGCTCCCTCTGCTAAGAATTTACAGCAATGGCGGTTTTATGTTTATCAAGGGGAAGCAAAAGACAAGCTAGTTAAATTCATTCTTGATGAATTCGACAAGATTTCAAACAAACCAGGAGTAAGTAAATACGCCAGATACAGTTTCCAAATTATGGATGAAGCACCAGTAGCAATTTTAGTTTATTCTGCTCAAGTTATGGAGCATCCTGCAAGACCTGATATTCAATCAGTTTCAGCAGCAATACAGAATATGTTACTAAAAGCTCAAGAGCTTGGAATTGGATCACTTTGGATTTGCGATGTTCTTTACTTTGATGAAACTATAATGAAACACGTTGGTGCTGAAATGCCTTTACTTGCAGCAATATCATTAGGATATGCAAACGAATCCCCAGCAAGCCGAACAAGATTAACTGTTGATGATGTAACAACTTGGTTTGAATAAATCAAACCTATAGTTTCTTTTCCCACATAACAATGGTATTGTGTCTACCGTCTTCTGATTTTGAATGAATGAATTCCATTTTTTCTGGAATATGCTGTAATTTTGCTGTGGTAATACAACCTAGATATTTGCCATATTTCTTGGTTCTTTCAACAAAATCTGAGAGGAGGTATTCTACATCTTCTTCTGCACCATAGACAATAGCTTTTAACCAATCATATTCACCTGTTGTTTCATCTCTTTCTAAATATTCCAAAAGTATTGTCTCGTTTTTCGCATAAAATTTCATGCCTGGTTCTTTCTCAAAAAATGACTTGACAAGTGGAACAAAATTCCAACCGATAGCAATGTAATCTTTCGGACCATTAGGAATTTTTTGAATTAGATCAAAAGCCTCATCAATGGATATTGGTTTACCTATTTTCTCTATTTTTACTGTTTTCGGTTTATTACAATCCACCCAAAACGGAATCATTTCTGTAAGTAATTTAAAACCTAATTTCTCACCAATTTTACAAGAGGCAATATTTCCGCCTTCTGTTGCAAACCCCACAATTTTGTAATTTAATTTTTTAGCAGCTTCATCTCCATATTGAAATAACTTTGATCCTATTCCTTTAAGCTGATTGTCTGGTCTTACTCGAATTAATTCTATCCATGCAACGTTTTCAGTTTTTTTTCTAAGGTTCCCTAAACCTATTATCTTCTCTCCAAGAAATGCTCCATAAAACACACAGTCTTTTTCATCTAATACAACTGAGGCATATGAATTCCAATCTTCATAGTAGGTGGGCATAACCTCTGTGAATTCTTTAATCTTTGTGAGATCTGCTTCTTGGAATTTCCGATATTCAATCTTCATAATTTTATGATTAAATATAGAGTATTAAAATTATTATACACTCTTGCTTTTACGGAGAAAAATAGAGTGGATAAAAAGAAAAATTAATAGGAGATTTTACTTTCCAATTTCTTCAATTTTTCATCTGTTAGCTCATAATGTTTCTTCAATCTTTCATGGACTTCTGTCATGTCTCTTCTAAACTCGATAGCTTCATCCGGACATGAAGTTACACATCGCATACAAGAAATGCATTCCAGATTATCTGCTTCACCTGTATCTGCATTAAAAGCGTTAGTTGGACAAGAATCCTCACAAGTTCGACACATGCTACAGTCTTTACCATAGCGAGAAGGAATCCATTCTTTCGCGGTTTTCTCTGCTTTTTGTATTCTCTCCATTATTTTATCCGCATTTTCTGGTTTTTCTATGACAACTTCCTTTTTCTCTTTCTTTGAAAATAGCTCTTTAAGTTTATCAGCAAATTCCTTGCCTACATCGAAATCATTTTGGTTTGGTCTTTCAGCTAGAAAATTAAATCCTTTAGCAACATTAAACGTATGCTTACCAAGGAATTCTGCAGATGCTAGAACTTTGAAACCTTGTTTGTTGAGAAGTAACTTAGTGTGATAATGAGAAATTCCTACTGTAGGACCACCATACGTGAAAAATGTTGCACACCATTTATCTTCTACTTTCACAGTTGCTAACCATTCCCTACAAACAATAGGAATAACAGAACCCCATACGGGAAATCCAAAAACTAACGCATCAAACTCAGTTAAATCTGGATTATCCTTTCGATCACTGAATGAAGCAATGTTGAGTGTGTTTGTTTGAATACCTAATTTATTCAATCTACTCGAGATTTCTTGCCCAATTTTCTCTGTATTTCCTGTAGCTGAAAAATAGATAATTCCAATTTTCATGTTCATCACAAAGAAAAGAAAAAGGATTAAGGTGAGAAATAGGTAATAATACCTTTCTCAACCATTACTTTTCCATCTTTTATTACATGAGAGAAATTCTTAGGATTTTCCACTACAGAAATATCTTCTAATGGATTCTTGTTACTAATGACAATATCTGCTATTTTTCCTTTCTCAATAACACCAATTTTATCATCCAAGTGAACACATTTCGCTCCCATGATAGTTGCTGCTTGCAAAGCTTGAACCGGTGTCATCCCAACATTTTCTACCATAAATCTTATTTCTGTGCCAGTTGTCCCATGGAAATTACCTGGTGTTCCAGCATCTGTACCGACAGCTATTTTTACTCCTTTCTCAAAAGCAATTTTGTGAGCTTCTCTACTCCTTTTACCAGTATT
>DAOVHJ010000085.1 GCA_030671945.1 Candidatus Heimdallarchaeota archaeon | reverse complement strand
GGAATGGCTAGAATAGAAACCTTGAAAGAATATTTTGATGTTGTTTTGGAATTTTCAACTGAGATTGAATCAAAGTTCAGAAAGCTTGGATATGAATTTATAACACTAGATTTAAGAGGATATAAGCAAGGTTCAATGAACGTAAGTCAAGAAGAATGAGAAAGAAGAAATTAAATTACTAATTATAGGTGAAACCCATGGATGAAAAACATCTCGAGAGTTTATTGAAAAACTTCAAAGAAGGAAAAATTCCATTAGAGAAAGTACTAGATAGACTCAAAGAATTGCCTTTTGAAGATTTAGGGTATGCAAAAGTAGATCATCATAGAGCGTTAAGAAAGGGTTTTCCGGAAGTTGTCTATTGTCCTAGTAAAACTCTTGACCAGATAGTTGGTATTTTCAAATCTTTAAATGAAAGAAACGAAAATATTCTGCTTACTAGAGCATCAGAAGAGATTTACAATGAATTGAAGAAAATAGACAAATCTGTACAATATAATAATCAAGCTCGCATTGTTTACGTTGAAAGAAAACCAAGGAAAAAAGTCGGGAATCTTTTAGTCGTATGTGGAGGAACTGCAGATATTCCTGTCGCTGAAGAAGCAGCCTTAACTGCAGAACTAATGGGCTCAAAGGTTGAAAGAATATATGACGTTGGCGTAGCAGGAATTCATCGTCTCCTACATTACAAAGATAGTCTTTTTTCAGCAAACGTTATTGTTGCGGTTGCAGGAATGGAAGGAGCTTTACCTTCCGTAGTAGCAGGATTAGCTGCTAGTCCAGTAATTGCAGTTCCAACTTCTGTTGGATATGGAGCTAATTTGGGGGGAATTTCAGCTTTACTAACCATGCTTAACAGCTGTGCACCAAATGTCTCTGTTGTTAACATTGATAATGGGTTCGGCGGAGGATTAATAGCATCTTTAATCAACAAACAGTGTGTGAAGAAGGATTAACATTTAAAGGAAAAGTTAACATATTCATTTGTAATTGTTTATATTGGATAATTGCTCTAAATTAATTAGATAAAAAAACAAGTATAGTACTCATAAAAAAAACGGTGATTAAAAAAAATGATAATCAGAGTTGTCTCAGCAATAGGCGGCGGAGTAATTGATGTAGAAGTAAAACCAAACTCTACAATATCGGAAATAAAAAGGGAGATATCAAGACAAAAGAGAATACCAGCAAGTGCAGTTATAGTAGTCTTCAGAGGGAGACAATTAGACGATAATGAAACTGTAGAGGAAGTTGGTTTATCGGACTATGAAAAAGTGTACCTCATTGCTCGTACCGAAGGTGGCTAATCCCACCAATTATTCCTTTTATCATTTCTTTTAGTAGATTTTTAGTTTCTCTTCTCATTTCTCTATTTTTCTTTGTAATTTTCTCATTGTTTTAATGTGCAGTGAAAACAAACTTTTAATTAATTCCACGGACAATCCTATTGTGAATAAGGCGATTGATGTGACGTTCTTTGAGAGATTGAAAAGACATTGGAATCAGAGAAAGAAGTTAAATCCCATAGTATCTGCAATTTTTGTTATTGTTTTTACTATTTCATTTTCTGCTATCATCTACTTTGTAGTTATTCCTCTCATTGTTCAAGGAGAACTTGTGGTATTAGAATATACTCTTGAGGATACTGATCACACAAACTCTGTTGATAAAATAACTATAAATTTAGAGAACGTAGGTAATGAAGAACTCGCTTTTACTTATGTTCGTGTTGTTAGAAATTCTGAAAATGTGAATTGGAGTTTAGGGTCCACTACTTATGTTGTTGACCAGAAAGAGAAAATCACCATTATTTGTTTTGCTAATTCATCTACTAATGAACTTGCATATAGTGAACTCGTTGAATTTGAATTCCCATTTGAAGTGAAATTCTTTAGTTTTGAGATTAAAATTCCTGCTATCTTTAGTTCGAATACAATTATTTATGGTGAAGATTTTGAGAATTTTGAAAATACCAATTGGACTTATCACTCAATCGGTGTACATGATCTTTTTCATAATCACAATCTCTCAGATTGGATTACAGATAAAAGTGATGGAAACACCTATTGGCAGTGTACAAATAATGATTGTCAATTTGTGATACTTTCAAATCCTCTTCTGAATTTCACTAATGCTAATATTTCCTGCGATTTAAACACAAATGGTAGTGATGCTACAGGCGTTATCTACAGATTTGATGACAGTGGGATGTATCCCAAATTTTACATTCTCTGGTACACTCAAGATCATCCTAGTCCGAGAAACGGACCTCATGTTGAAGAACTTGATATTTTTGATTGGGGTGATCCAATAACAGACCAAATATTACCAGGAGAGTTAACGGTTCATTTTGTACAAGGAGATGCTAACGGATACAATTGGCACAAAATTGCCTCAGTAGCTTGGGAGAGGGAATACAATACCTGGTATACCTGGCGAATCGATTTCAACATGGATCATTTTAGAATATATATTGATAATTCAGAAACACCTTCTCTAGATTTTTATGATAATCGAGTTGCAAAAGGTCAAATTGGTTTGGTTAGTCTTGCAAATGATTTAGCTTTCTTTGATAATCTCTATGTTTGGTAGGAGAAACTCGCCTTCCTTTCGTTTTTCTCCAAAAATTTTTTGATATACTATCTACGTAAAACTATAAGGAGAACTGAGATATTGATTGAGACTACAATTGGAAGTTTAAAACTCAAAAATCCATTCATACTAGCATCTGGTGTTTTAGGAGTAAATGCTTCGGTTATGACTCGAGTAGCAAATGCTGGATGTGGAGGAATAACTACAAAATCCATCGGTCCTGAGCCAAAAGCAGGTTATCCGAATCCAACTGTTGTGGAGCTTGGAAATGGAAATTTAATTAATGCAATGGGACTTCCAAATCCAGGATGCGAAGAATTCGTTACGGAGATTATTGAAACTAAGAAGAGAACAAACGCACCAATAATAGCTAGTATCTTTGGGAAAGATACAGAAGAATTCATTCTTGTTGCCAAAACACTTCTCAAAGGAAATCCTGATGCTTTTGAATTAAATGTGTCTTGCCCTCATGGAGGGAAATATGGTTCCATTATTGGCCAAGACAAAGAATTAGTGGAAGAGATTACTCGAGAAGTAAAGAAGATTGTAAAAGTCCCTGTTTATGTTAAAATATCTCCCAATCTTTCAGATTTACGTGTCCCAGCTGAAGCTGCTGTTTCTGGAGGAGCAGACGGTATTGTAGTAATAAATACTCTTCGAGCGATGGCTATTGATATAAATTATCGGAAACCAATTCTTGCTAACAAGTTCGGAGGATTGTCAGGTCCAGCAGTAAAACCTGTCGCGCTAAAATGTGTTTATGATATGTATTCCTCCTTCGGAGATAAAGTGCCTATTATAGGTGTTGGAGGAATTTCCAATTGGAAAGATGTCGTTGAATTTATGCTTGCTGGAGCTTCTGCAGTACAAGTTGGAACTGCTATATCATATTGTAAGGATCCTGTGAACATCTCAATTTTCAATGAATTAGCTGATGGATTAAAACAATATCTCAAATCAGAAGGATTCAGTAAAACTTCTGATATCGTGGGTTTAGCTCATAAAGATTAGAATGAGGAAAAAAACACATGACTGTTAAAAAACTCGGATTACTAAAGGTTACAAAAATCGAAAAAATCAGTGATGAAACACCACCAGATTGTCGTGTTCCTGTAAAATCCTATACCTTCACAATTCCCGAAATAGCAAAGATTGCAGAACCAGGTCAATTTGCTATGATGTGGTTGTTAGGTGTTGATGAGAAACCCATGGGCATTGCTGGTGCGAATCCAAAATCCGGAGAAATTTTGTTTGCAGTAGCAAAAATTGGTCCAGCAACTACTGAATTTCATAAGCTAAAGAAAGGAGATAAGTTAGGAATAAAAGGTCCTTACGGGAAGGGCTTTTCTATAAAAGGGAAAAAAATCGCAGTGATTGGAGGAGGTACTGGTATCGCTCCGACGAAGTATTTGGTTGAAAAATCGTTGGTGAAGGGATTGGATGTTACACTATTCCATGGAGCCAGGAGTGCTAATGAACTTGCCTTTCGTAAATACTTTGAGAAATTAGATAGTGAAAAGAAGAATTTTCAATACAAGCCTAGTACAGATGATGGTTCACATGGATTCAAAGGTTTTGCTACAGAGTGTTTTGAGAATTCTATTGATAGTAACAAGATTTTCGATCAAATGTATACTTGTGGTCCAGAGCCCATGATGTTTACAGCATGGAAACTAGCAACTAAACAAGCAATTCCAATTGAAGCTTGCTTAGCAGATCGTTATTTCAAATGTGCTATTGGTTTATGTGGTCAATGTACCGTTGATCCAGTTGGTTTACGACTTTGTATTGATGGTCCGGTCTTTAATCAAGATCAACTAAAAGAAATAGATGATTTTGGTAAATTTGCTCGAGACAAATTTGGTCGGAAAGAACCCATTTAAGAAAAATTAATAAAATTATAGAATTGTTAGTGTTCATCACTAACAATTATTTGTCTATTCTTCGTCTTCTTCGACTTCGTAGTCAACATCAACAACATGTTCTTCTTCTGGTTTTTCTTGAGTGCCAGGAGGAGTAAATGATGGTCCGGCTCCTTCAGCAAATTGGCTTGGATCAAAACCAGCACCTGGTTGTCCACCAGCTTCTTGATATATTCTTGTGGAGATTTGTTGTAGTTCTTCCATTAGGCTTTCTTTCTTCTTTTTGATGTCATCGTAGTCATCTGTTGCTAAAGCTTCTCGGAGTTCTTCTTGCTTTTCTTTAACAGATTTGGTTTCTTCTTCTGTTACTTTATCTTTGAAATCTTTGAGCACCTTATCAACACTGTAAACGAGATGTTCTGATTCATTCTTTAACTGAACTTCTTCAAGTCGTTTATTATCTTCTTCTTCGTATTGCTCTGCATTTTTGACCATTTGCTCTATATCCTTTTTGTCAACACCACTAGGTGATGAAACGGTTACTTTTTGCTCGTTACCAGTTCCAAGGTCTTTTGCTTTTACAGATACGATTCCATTGACATCCAAATCGAAGGTTACTTCAACTTGAGGGACACCTCGTGGTGCGGGGGGGATTCCAATTAATTGGAATTTTCCTAATGTAACATTATCTTTCGCAAATTTCCTTTCGCCTTGTAAGACATGGATTTCTACGCTTGGTTGATTGTCACTTGCTGTTGAAAAGATTTGACTTTTACTTGTGGGTATAGTTGTGTTTCTGTCAACAATTGGAGTGAATACTTGTCCGAGTGTTTCAATTCCAAGTGTTAATGGAGTAACATCTAAAAGAAGAACATCTTTTATATCACCTTTTATTACTCCAGCTTGCACTGCTGCACCTATTGCAACACATTCGTCAGGATTAATTCCTTTATAGATTGTCTTTTCCCCGAACATTTTAGCAATTTCATCTCTCACAGCAGGCATTCTAGTAGCTCCACCTACAAGAAGGACTTTGTTAATTTCAGATGCTTTCTTCTTTGAATCTTTAAGCGCTTGTCTTGTTGGTCCCATAGTTTTTTCTATTAGATCTTCAGTCATCCTTTGGAATTGTGATCTAGTAATTTCATAGTTTATATTGATTGGTTGTCCTTCTTTATCTACAGTAGCATATGGGATGTCAACAAAAGCTCTTTGTTTTGATGATAACTCCATTTTTGCTTTTTCTGATGCATCTTTTATTCGTTGCATCGCTGAATCATTTTTGGTTATGTCAATTCCTTCTTGTTTCTTGAATTGCTCAACGACCCATTTTATGATTCTATCATCAAAATCGTCTCCACCTAACAAGTTATTTCCACTGGTAGCTTTTACTTCAAACAAAGTGTCTCCTTCATCAACATAGGTTTCTAGAATAGAAACATCAAATGTTCCTCCACCAAGGTCAAAAACTAGTATTATTTCATCTCGCCCTTTTCCGACACCGTAAGCTAAACAAGCAGCAGTAGGCTCATTAATTATTCTTAGAACCTCTAATCCTGCTATTTTTCCTGCATCTTTTGTTGCTTGTCTTTGACTATCAGTGAAATAGGCTGGACAAGTAATTACAGCTTGTTTGATTTCTTCTCCTAGGAAATCTTCTGCATCCTTCTTTAATTTCCTAAGAATCATCGCAGAAATTTCTTGTGGGGTGTAGTCTTTACCATCAATTCTATCTCTATGAGTAGAACCCATTTTTCGTTTGATGGAGCGAATTGTTCGTTTTGGTTTTGATATTGCTTGTCTTTTAGCTATTTCACCAACAATTTGCTCGCCATCTTCTGTTATTGTTACAACAGACGGAGTGATTCTACCACCTTCGGCATTTGGAATAATGGTTGGTGTTCCACCTTCCATATATGCAATTCCGGAATTTGTGGTTCCTAAATCTATACCAACAACTTTTGCCATATTTTGTCACCTTTATTTATCATTAATTATTCACTTAGTTTTTCTTCTTCTACTTCTTCTTTGGTTTCTTCTTTTTCAGCTGAAACCATAACTTTTGCTGCAAGCATCACTTTTTCTTTTATCTTGTACCCTTTCTCAAGTAATTGAACGACTACTCCAGGCTCAAAATTTCCTGTGGGATCAACACAGATTGCTTCATGATAGAAAGGATCGAATTTCTCCCCTTGTATAGGATTAATGAGTGCTACTCCTTCTTCCTCTAATATTCGAGATAATTGTCCTTGGATTATTTTGATACCTTCTAAAGGAACTGTTTCTTGATCGTTCTCTTTTGCAAATTCAATTGCTCTTTCAATATTCTCAATTGGATTAAAGATTTTAGAAAGGATTTTTTCGGATGAGTATCGAACGTTGTTATCTTCTTGTTTCTGAGCACGCTTTTTGTAATTTTCAAAATCTGCTTTAAATCTTTGTAACAAAGACAAGTATTCTTCTTTCTCCTTCTTCGCTTGTTCAGTTTCAGTAATCATTTTTTTATTTGTAACGAGAATATCTTTTAGACTAATGCCATCTAGAATCTTATCTAATTCCTTGATTAATTTCCGTGTCTTTGGATTTTTTTCCAATGTTTTAATAATCTCTTCGACCTCTGATACAACAGTTTCTTCTTCTGATTCAGTCACTTATTATTCAATCTCCAATGTTTCTGAAATACTTGTTCTTTGAGCAAAATTCGGAAAGATTAGTTATTTTAATTTATCCTTAATAATTTATTTTCCTCTTTTTCTGATTGCTTTTGTAGCAAATAGTTTTTAGTAAAACAAACGTTTTAAATATATCTATTTATGTGAGTAACTACTAATTTCGTGAGTAATTATTTTATTTTCCGAGTTAGTTTTGCTTCTTTGCATTTCTAATAATAGAAACTAGAATATGAACAAATTATTTTAATACAAAGAACTTTATTGAAATAGTTTGTAAAATCGAATTACTTCGTAACAAATTGATTTGGCGGATAATTTCATGGGAATAAGCTATCGATATGCTAAATATCTCTCAAAGCTTGGAACAAGGATGCTCATCGCTTTATTGGTAATTGATACTTTTTGGACGTTATTTCGGTTCATAGTTATTCACACTGCTTTTGGTGGCACTCCCCCTACGTCTTTTGAACCCATAGAAAAGATAGTTACAAATTCCATATATTTGATTTTCATTATGACTTTAGCTGTAGGAATGATATTACTGGGATTTTATTATCTACGGTTCACCAAGTTTGGGGTCATAGCTGCAACGCTTTTGGTTATTCAAGTGGGGATAAAGATTGCGTACATTTTCTTCCGAATCACAGAGTTAGCAAGTGGAATTACTCAAGAATTTTTGGATAATCTTATACAGATTTTTGATATGTCTACTACACTACTGATAATTTTTACTTTCATTACTTTTGATGTGTTCCAAAATCAATTACGCAATAGATCAGGCATTGGTTATGGCAGAGGTCCTCTTCCCTATCTCTTCGGATTTTTCGCTTTGGTTTATCCAATCAGCAATATCTTAAATCTAGCTAGTATTAACTACACAGAAAGTGTTGCATTGATCTTTATGCACATGTTTTCATATATAGCCACTGTTTTAGAAATAATAGTCTATTTTGATTTGCTAAGACGATTTGATAATTTACAACCTTTACCAGACGAAGATGAAGACAGTATTATTGAAATAAAAACTTTGAGACAAATAAAAGCTGAAGAAGAAAAAGCAGTTAATTAACCGATAACTGCTTTGAAAAAAGAAAAAGAAGAGATTATCTTCTCGCTGGTTTTGATCTTTTACTTTCTAGTCTTTTAATCTTCTTGAGATATTTGTTTAATGATTTGAGTGGTACTATTGGTATTCCATCCACTTTTTTCCATCGTTCGTTTAAAGCAGTGACTATTAGGAGTTTAGCATTTGTTGTTTTTAGTAATAATCTTCTTTCTCTAAGTTTCTTTGCAGCTATTACGAAAATCTCGTATCTTTTGATGAGGCTTTCCCGATCAAAGTACCAACCTCTCCAGAGAGCCAAATCTTTTACTTCAACTATTATATCCGTTTTATTTCTGCGAATGATTAAATCAATCTCAGTCACAGTATCTCCTTCGCTCAATATTTCGATATTTTGGTCTACAACTGTCCATCCAGCTAAATCAGATATCTCTGAAACAATTAGTTCTAAATCATGCGCTTTTTTACTTCTAGTTGTTTCCCCGTATGAATTGCAGAATCTTGAGAACAGGAGCAAAGAAATTATAGGAATTTGAAGATATTCTTCCTCTTTCTTTGTAATCATTCTGCAGAGGAAGTAGGGAACATCTTCTTTTCCAAGTTGGAAAGTCATGATGGTTTCGTACAGTAATAATCTCATTTCTTCGGTTGGACCCAAACTTTCTCTTTTTCCCTGCAATTCCTCTATATGTTTTACTTTTATTTCTTTGAATGGATTCTTCAAATCTTTTAATGCCATTAACGGACCAAAGTTTTCGAAAAGAATTGATAATGCTTCAATTTCCTCCTCATTTAGTTGTCT
>DAOVHJ010000039.1 GCA_030671945.1 Candidatus Heimdallarchaeota archaeon | reverse complement strand
CCAGAAACAACGTTTCCTAACCATCTGTTAGAATCCTTTAGTCGTTTGACTGTTTTACCATATTTCTGTTGACCATCAATTTTACCAGCTGATACTTTTGATTTCTTTTCGAGTTCATCAATGGCTTTCTTGAGAGATTTTTGCCGACTTTCAATTATTTTATGAGCATATCGTACCCACAAATTCTCTAAAACTTTAGGATTTTCAATTAATGATGAAACTTTTCCTTCAAGTTTCAAAGCTGGGATTTTAACTGAAAAACCACTTAACTGAGTAGTTGTTATTTTTTCTCGCTTCTTACCATCTGCAGATTTTATCCAGCCACTATTATACGCGACTAAAGCAAGATGGATTGGTGCTGGTAGAATATATTTAAAGCGAGTGTTCTTTTCCAAAAATTTGGTATTATCTTTAGAAAATAATTCACGACCATTTGGTCTTTTGATTATTTGATCAACATATCGTTTAATTACGCTTATACTTTGTAGATTGGTTGATAATTCTTTAATTAAATTACTTATAGCTGTTGGGGGATTTGGGAAAGTTTCAGGACCAAAAATTGTTTGTAAAATTTTAGCTATTGTGGATTCTAAAGATCCTCTAAATGATTGGAAGAAATATGCTAGATTCTCAAAATTTTCAAATCGTTGTAATGTGGGTTTCGTTTTAGTCATTCTTTTCAATACAAGATTTCTAATTTCTGGCACAATCTTGAAGTCGAGATTTTTTTCTAGTTGACTGATACTATTCTGTATAGCAATAATTGGCTTATCCTTTCGAGTATAGGATGTTTTTTCTAAACTTTCTGATATTAGAGCATACACTATGTCAGGAACTTCTCTAAATTGATATGGTTGAATTACTGACTGTAAGAAATAAAGAATCATCAGGTCTTGTGCAGAAGAATATCTTTCACTAGTCAAATCAGAACGAATCTGACCAATAATATTGTATAAAACAACTGCTTCATCTTGAGATGTTTTGTATCTTTCAAGTGATCGTACTGCATCTGAACTAACAAAACTTGTTAATTGCTTTAATTGTGGATCTACAAGTAAAATAAATGGATGTTGTTTTTTAATTATGCTTTTAAAATTCGCTTGAATTTCTAACAAAATTTTATCTTTTTGCTTCATGACCTCATTTGGTGAGTATTTTGATGAGGCATTTCTTAATAATAATAATATCTTTTCAGATACCCATGTTTTATCAACTAATTCTTCTTTCAAAATACGTGGTAAGATACTACTAACCAAACCATCCAAATCAGATTTATTAAATACACTCTCTTTTGACATTGATACAAATTTTAAAGGATATTTTCTGAATAATTTCCTATACAATTCTTGATTTGTAGAACTCAGAAGTTCTGCTATTGTAGTATCTAGATTAGCATTTTTTGTTACAAGTATTTTCTCAAAGAGTGAACTTTCGTTAATTAACTCAACTTCCGGGAGATCAATTGTTCCTCTCTTAGAGAGAGCCTTTGATGAGTCCTTTAATTGAGTATATGCTTTTGTGATTTCACTTTCGATCTCTTTTCGAGCAATTATAGCCTTTTTATTTAGAAAGTTATCAATTAGCTTTGTTAATTCATTCAATGGATTCTTTGTAGAACCAAACATAAGGGGAAGCATAGCATCGCACTCAATGCTTTGAATGTAAAAATACCTGGCAAGTTCCTTGAGTATTTCATCTTGGGACATAGCAGATATCTTCTTTGAAGAATAATCCTTAATCCAATTTGCAAATGCTGCTTGGTTCATCCATAAATCTTCTAGTAAGGTAGTAACTTTCTGTTTTAGTGTTTTTGTAAAAAACCTAACCTTGTCACTTGATTTTCGATTCATTAGGTTAGCTACTGCAGCTATACTGTCTACAGCATCCTCAATTTGTGGTATTAATCCAATACTGGAATAGATATCATCAAATTTAGTGACAATACTTGTAGCCAATTCAGATGCATAATCTACAATAAAATCAAGTTTACGATCCTCCCCTTCATAACCGCGAATAGCTATAAGTATAATGGGATTGTGATTACGCACGGGTACAATTTTTGATGCGAGAATTCCATTTTGAAATCGGGAGAAATTTATTGCGTCCCTCTTTGACTTTGATTTCTCGTCAGTTTTATCTCCTGCTAAACCTATTTCTTGCGCAAAATTCGCAAGAGCACCACCTAGAGCACTAACTAATGATGTATCCGTTTGAATGAAACCTAGTGATATGAAATCTGTGTTATCTTCTCGAGAGATAATTATCTGTGCGTCCAAGTTTGCCACCGAGTATTTATGAAATCTTTTGGTTTACCTTTAAAATGTATCGAACTTACCATTTATTTTACTAATGGATTTAGTAATGTATAGGTGGAAATAGAAGATACCTGTATTAAAACAATTTTTTATTATTTATTTGTATTATTTAAAGGTTCCAAAAAGGTCATAATTTCGAAAGGAAATTTGTCGATATCAAAGTGCTTTTTAACGGGTAAAAGAAGAACAATTGTACGAAGAATTGAGTGTAACAAATAGTTATTGATAAATCAAAATCTCGTAGTGGGAACGAATAAATGGCTCTTGACATCATAAGAGAACAAAGAATGATTCGCACCTTATTTTACTCATTGGTACAATCAGCGGATCTTATTGTTGATGATAATTCTAAATGTGACATATTTGTTTCTAATGTTGCTAAATTTATCAAAGAAAGAACCTTGAGAGAAGATGAAACCAGAGATGAAAAAGAAATTGTTTCTGAGTTACTTGAAATATTAGGTTGGAAAAGCTTAGTTATTAATTTTAACAAAGATGAAGGGCATGGAAAAGTAACGCTTGGACAAAATAGATTCTTTGTGAAAGAAATCGCAGATTCAAAAGGAACATTACTTGTTTTACAAGCACTTTTCGAAGGGATTGGACATTTCTTATTAGATAATCCGGTTAAAGCTATTGCAAAACTTTCTTTGAAATCAAGTAGTCATTATGAAGTACAATTTTCCAGAACAAAGATTGTTGATGAACAAAAAGAAGAAGAAAAACCAAGTCTTGTTCCTGTTGAAGTTACCGCTAAGTCAATTCATGTATCTTTAACTATTGATAAAATTTTCAATCCCATATTTACGAAAGATATTCCTGATTTCATTCTTTTTGAGACATTTTGGAAAGTTGTTACAGAATCTTTTGTGGCCAATTTCTCAGCAGATGCAAATGATCCTGTGAATAAGGCTTTAAAAGATCCATCAATGACAAATCTATCATTTATTATTATGAAACTAACCGAGAATGAAAAGGAAAAAGAAATTGTTAATATGTCTGAGATTATAGGTGAATTTCTAGTAAAAATACTCTCTACTAAAATCACTGACCCATTAATTGGTAAATTACAATCTACATTAAGAGATAAGCATGCTAGCAGTTATCTAATTTATTATGATTGTCGATTCTTCTGTGCAGAAAAGAAATTTGTAAATAGATGTACCTTTATTCGAAATATGTGGGTAGGTATACTTAACGAAATTTTCGGAAGACAAGTAATGATAAAAGAGCTTTATCATGCAGGTAAGAGAGATAAATATTGTATGATGGAATTAGTGCCTGAAGAAAGCTCATAAATATTAACAGAGATCAAAGTTTTTTCTTAATTTCTTCTCTTACTAATGAAACGACATCATTAATAGTAAGTCCTGTTTGTTCTGTGATTGTTTTTACATCATCAAATTCAGGTTTGAAGTGAGCGATTTCATTTTTCTTATTATAGGAAAATTTTGCATGAACGGTGAAATTTTCACCTTTGATTTTTATTTGAAATTTCTTGATTTCTCTTTTCAGCATAATCTTTTTGCTGTTTGTGATTCTGACTCCGATTGTACTTGTTTGATTCATAATTTCTGCAGCAAAAATTCCAACTTCTTCAGGCAAGCATAATACAGAAATCTTTGTTCCCGGTCTTCCTTTTTTCATATAGATTGGAGTTAGAAAGACATCTTTTGCACCCATCTCTAAGAGCTTTTGATTTAAGAACCCAATTGTCTCACCAGAACAATCATCTACATTTGTTTCAATAATTGAGATATCTTCTTGAGGATATTCTGACTCGAGAACACCTCCGAGAATTAATCGCAAGGCATTTGGTGTTTTTTCAAATTCTTTTGTTCCAAAACCTGCAGCGGATTTTTCTATGGTAATGAATGGGTAAGTTGTTACAATTGAGTTTTTGCAGGTGCTCAACAAGGAAGCAATAAGAATTGCACCGGTTGGTGTTAGTAATTCACTCTTAATGGAGCCACTATAAACAGGAATCTGATATTTCTTTACAATTTCAACAACAGCAGGAGCTGGAACAGGAAGAGTCCCATGTGAAAAAGTAACAGTGCCAAATCCTAAGGCAACTGGGAGAAGATAGATGTAAGCATCAAATATTCCTAATAGATCCAGTAAAATTGCAGCTCCTAAAACATCTAAGAAAGTATCCAAAGAACCAGCTTCATGAAGATGAACATCGTCCAAGGCTTCCCCGTGTGCTTTTGCTTCCGCTTCAAACAAAATTTCGAACGCTTTCTTGCTGAAAATCTGTGCTTTCTCAGACATCTGATGAAGCTTGAAAAATTTATCAAGGATACTAAAAGCCTGAGGAATTTTCAAGTGGCGATGAGGTTCTGATAATTTAATCTTAAGATTAATTCCTGTGATAGCATGTAGATTTTTATGTTGTATTTTCACACTGATTTTTACTTCATCTTGTAGATCAGCAGCTTGTACTATTTTCGAAGCAATATCATTCATTAATTGTTTCCTTTTTTTATCAGCAACAGTTTTTTTCTCATCCGCTCCGAATAAAGCCAGTAATGCACTTAAAAACATGTCACCTGATGCTCCGGCAATCTGAGCATCGATAATTAAACTCTTCATTTTAGTTCCTCGGGGATTCTTCAGTACTTCTTTGTGAATAATCAACTAAATCCCTATTAAGGTTATTTTGTTAATTTATAAAATGTTCAATGAGAACTGATATCCAGGCTAAGAAAATCGATAATTAAATTAAAGATGATTTCAAACATTTATTAGAGAGAATTACATATTTCTATACATAAATACAAAAAAAGTGTATTTACAAATCTTCTTATCCTTGATTGACTAGGAAAATATTGAAAGAATAATATATTAAGAATATATAATTGGTGAAAAAAAATGAAGTATGAATTTGGTCGCTCTCCATGTCATTATCTTCCCACTGTGCTTGAACGGCTTGCTGATTTAAACAGCTCTTTATTAGAAGCTCATGAACGAGCACTATTGGCTAGAGCAAATATGCTTGCGTATGAAATTACCGATACAAAACAATACGCAACAAATGCTAGACGACTTGGAAATGAAATTTTGAGGGATATTTTAACTAAGGAAAGTTATGTGCCAGAAGAAGAAGAATTGAAGTTATTGTACTTTTTACACCGTGAAGGAACTCTTGTTATTGATGAACCACAGATTGATCGGATGATTGAATTGCAAGAGAATTGGCCTGACCCGGATGATAGAATCTGTGCTTTATTGCTCGCATATAATATTTCGATTGAAAAGGGTGAATTAAAAGAGAAAATCTACTCTTTACTTGAATCCCTTCCAAAAGAGGAAAAATTATGGCCGCATGCTACTGCGTATATAATGTCTAACAGAGAGTTTGAGTTACCCAATAATATTATTGAACTTGCTAAGGAGATGTCTGGTAGTGATAAACCAGCAGCATACTTAGACAAGGTAATTTGGATTAAATCTATGTATGACCCAGATTTTGGTCCTCGTAATTTTGACGCTCGAAAGCAACTTGCTGAAGAAATTTATCAGTGTGACCAACCTGTGGACGTTCTTTTTGTTCTTGGATTCATGAGAAATGAGAATGTTCTTGAAAACATCCAAAGGAATTTAGATGAGGTTAAGACTACTTTAGATTTTTCCCCTGAAGTTAATCTTCCTTTAGAGGTTAGAGATGCACCGACTAATGATGCAATCATACTTGGTCGTTCAGGTTCTGTTATTCGTAAAATCGGTTGTCAAGGTACTCTCTATCTTGGGAGAGTCTCCGAAGTTGGCAAGCACAATCATTATGGTAAGAAAGTACTTGTTGATGCTGCCTATCCTCATGTTTTGTTCATATCTGGACATCGTGGATCTGGGAAAAGCTATACATTAGGAGTAATCGCTGAAGAATTAGCTAAAGCTAAACTAGATGTTGGGATTATTTTAGTGGACCCAATAGGTATTTTCTGGGCTCTGAAAAATCAAAATTCTGACACAAATGAAAATCTTCTACTTGAGAGGTGGGGATTAAAACCTGCTGATGTGGAAAATGTAGAAGTTTTCACTCCCATTGGTATTTATGATGAATTCCCAGATAAAACAATAGATTCACCTTTCGCATTGAAGCCATCTGATTTACACATAGAAGATTGGTGTAGAACATTTGATATTGATCGTTATGAAATCAGAGGTACAGTATTAGAGAAAGCAATACAGATTATTAGAAAAGAAAAACCGGATTATTCTATTGATGATATTATTGAAGCTCTAGATGACCCCTCTATTGCAAACCAATATAGAAATGACTCTATTCAAGCAATAAGGTCACGAATGGAAGCGGCTAAAAGATGGGGAATTTTCTCGGGTGTAGGAACCTCTCTTTCCCGATTAAGTACTCCAAATAAAATCTCTGTATTAGATATTAGTAATCCTCGTATTGGTGATAGCTTACGAGCATTACTCGTTGGAATTATTGCAAGGAAAATTCTTGAAGCTAGAATCAAAAGCTCTCGAGGTGAGATTTTTGAAGAGTCAGGAGATACAAATGGTTCCATACCTGTTACTTGGTTACTTATTGATGAAGCTCATGTCTTAGTGCCAAATAACAAGAAAACAGCAGCGACTGACCCCTTAATAGAATATGCAAAGCAAGGAAGAAAACCAGGGTGTGCTCTAGTATTAGTTACTCAGCAACCATCTGCAATGCATAAAAATATCATGAGTCAAATTGATTTAATGATAACCCATCTGTTAACTTTTGAAGATGACATCAAAGCTTTCCTTAAACGGGTTCCCTCCTCTGTTCCTGAGCAATTCGAGGATTCTGATTTCATAAGAAGTATGCCAACTGGTGTTGGATTGTTATCAGATCAAAAAACACAGAATAGAAGCTTTGTTGTAAAAATCCGTCCCAGAACATCTCTTCACGCAGGCAGAGAAGCTGTACCTTCATCACTAAGAAGGAAACTACGAGATCAAAAACAAGCTGATGCCACAGATATTGATAGAAGAGATGTGGTTGTTGAATCACTCATGGCGGAACCAGAAATTTCAATTGATTCTAAGTCACGTATACCCGAACCATTACCAGGGAAACGCAGAACACCACCTGAACGAAGTGCTCAGAAGCCTCGAGCAAAAAGTGAGTTCCCAATCCCAGAACCAAGTCAATTCCCGCAAAAATTGGTTCTCAGTACACTAGAAAGAAAGCTGGAATACGGACATAACAGCTTTTTATTCGATGGATCAAAATCCACTAAATTTGATAAATATCAGAAATCAGGAGTTAGAAAAGGAACTATTGATGAGATTTTACCAGATGTTATTAGTAAACTAGAAAAAATCGGTTGGGAAATCAGTGAGATTATTCAAGAGAAAACTTTTGTTGTGATACTAATGAGACTTGAAAGTGCAGCATTAGGTATTGCATATACAATTCTAAATGCTAAATTAGCAATGTCCTGCCTCGTAGTAGCTAAGGAACGCTTCAAGAAAAATACCTATGATAAAATCTTTGATTTGTAAATCCAGGTTGTGAACCATTATTTCCAAAAAGAAGAAGATTCAGTTAGACAAAAAGTACTTTGAAAAAAACAAAGAACTCTTTTCTAAACTCTTCCAGAAAGTTGTTTGGCCAATAATTGAGCCGCTAACAATTGATGTCGAGGTAAATGATTATGTATTATTGAAAGAGGAAATCTGGAATCTCTTCTTTAATTCTTTACAAACGAACAAAAGAAAATCACAATCTGAAAAGGATTTTTTGAGAAAAATCCCTTCATTTAAGGATCAGAAGATAGCTGAATTTATTTTTGATTTAGTTAATGATTTCACGGAGAGTTTCTATGAAGAACTTGCCTATGGCAAGAAACCTGAAGTAATTACAGATGCAATCACTCTTCTTGTCTACCAGCAAATAATCATAACTTGGATTAGTCAAATGGTAGAACAGACCATAACACCACTATTGCTCTTTTCCCAGAAAAATTCAGGGAAAATTGAGGAAGTAAAACAAATCATTGCTCGTGTTTTTCTTGCTATTGCACAAGATCAAGTAGACTCAGTTGAAGCTGAAAATCAGATTAGTACTATTTTGCGCAATAATTATGATTTATCAGATAATCTTGTGGTTTTTATTAAATCTCTCATTAAAACATTTGCAGGTTTCAAAGAAAAACATGGATTCAATGAACTCGCTAAAATAGGTGAAGAATCAATTAAAGGTAAGCAAACAAGATTCATAGGAAAGCATCATGTTTTCTCAAAACCCATAAGTGAATCATTATATGACCGTGAAAGAATTGTCGATGAGTGGGTGAAAAATATACTCTTACCATCATGTATTGTTCTTCGAATTGCTGGTGAAGAATTGCACAACAACTTTGTAGAGAAATGTAAGAAGAATTTTGATTTATTCTTGAATCAAACTTTGACAGCAGATGATTTTGAAAAACGACTAAACATTGACTTGAAAAAGTTCGGTGGAGAAGAAGAAGAATTAATTATGCCAATTCAAGAATCCATAGCAAGTTCAATTAGATTCCTTGAAATAGCTAGAATTGATGATCCCTCACTTAGTCTATTAGTTCTGATTATGGATGAAGAATTGGATAATGCTCAGAAAAGTTATTCCTAGAAAAATAGACTTTTATTAAGAATGAGTATATATATTAATGAAGTAACAAGAATAAAAAACAAACTCTAAGCTTAAAGAAAATGTTTTTTATACTGATTGTTTGAATAAAGCTTACAAAGAATTGGAATGTATAAATAATGCCTAAAATAAAAAATTGGTTGTTTGGAAAAGATAAGCCTAAAGATACTGAAAGTATTGCTAAAATCAGACGTGTTATCAATAAATATACCCTGCAATCTCGTAGATTAACTCAACAATCTGACGAGCAAAAGGATATTGCCAAGACTATGATGAAGAGTGGAAATAAAGCAGGTGCAAAACAAGCCTTAATGCGTCGTCAATTGTATCTTAAGAAATTAAATGAAACCCAAAACAAAATCCTCAATTTGCAAGGTATGATAGAATCAATCTCTGAAGCTAAAGATGTCGCAGAAACAACTCATGCTATTAAAGATGGAGTAGTAGTAATAGAAGATACTCTGAAAAATGTTTCCCCGGCAGACACTGAGCGAGCTATGTTTGAAATGCAATCCTCTATGGAGAAAGTAGCCTTTGCTTCTGACGCCTTAGCTGATACTTCCTTCTCTGAAACTGAATTAGATCTTGATATGGAAGATATGATAGATCAAGAAATGCGAGAGCTAGAAATGGAGTTGTCTTTAGGTCAAGTGGATGAACTCCCTGATGTAGGGACAACAAAAGTAACTCCTACAAAAGAAAAAGAGGAAGAGGAAGATGAAATCGGGGATGAAATAGCGGAACTCCGTAAGAAAATTGAACGTGAAAGAAGCGGAGCATAAAGAATAATTATTTCGTAGCGTTTTTGTTAACGCTACACTTAGATCTTTTTTTTAGTCTTCACCTACAGCCATGTAAACCATATTGTCTCTTATTAATTCTATTCGTCGTTTACTCTTAGTAATATAAGAAACGTGGACTATTCCTCTTATCTCAAGTTCCATAAGGATTTGATTAATCTCAGTTTTAGAGACATCACCAAATTCCATAGACAAGATTTTGACTAACTCATCATCCAGTAAAACACCTTGTCGTTTTTGGATGGCCATTAGAACTGCAGTTGCTAGAGGCATGGCTTTCCAAATTGCTGATTTTTCTTTAGACATTTTGTCTGAAAACTCCTTAGATAAAGTAGTTGTTTAAAAATCGGAACAAAAATCCCAATTCAATCTTTATTTATCATCCTTTAAAGAATTGTGGTTTGTTTGTTTCGATAATCTTGTGATTTAATTTATTATTACAACCTCATATTACTGGTGAAAGCTCTGCAACTTCGACAGAAGCTCTCTTGAATCTTTCAGCTGCTTTCTCATAAAATTTCATTGTTTCAGCTGTAATTGAAGCATATACTTTCTTCCTTGCATCACTGAAATGTTTCATTAAAACTATTGAAGCATTCATATCTTCTCTTAATGATAACATTGCTGCTTCTCTACATAAAGATTCGATATCTGCTCCTGAAAATCCTTCAATATCTTTTGCTATTTGCTTTAGATTAACATCTTCTGCAATAGGCATTTCTTTCGTGAAGATTTGTAGGATTTTTAGTCGTGATTTTTGATTTGGTGGTGGAATTAGTACAAATCTATCAAATCGCCCTGGTCTTAACAGAGCTGTATCGATAATATCAGGTCTATTTGTGGCTGCTATGATTACTACTTGTTTAATCATTTCCAAACCATCAATTTCTGTTAAGAGCTGACTTATGACTCGTTCTGTTGATCCTGAATCACCAAATCCACTGCCTCTTTTCGGAGCAAGAGCATCAATTTCATCAAAAAAGACTATGGTTGGTGCAGCCATCTTTGCTTTTCTGAAAATTTCTCTAATAGCTTTCTCGGATTCGCCTACCCATTTACTCATTACTTCTGGACCTTTAATACTAATGAAATTGACTTCGCTTTCAGTAGCTACTGCTTTTGCGAGAAGTGTTTTTCCACACCCAGGTGGGCCAAACAAAAGTATTCCTCTTGGAGGTGATATTCCCATTCTGCTAAATGATTCTTTAAATTTCAAAGGCCATTCTATAGCTTCTTTTAACTCCCTTACTTGAGTATCTAATCCCCCAACATCTGTCCAACGAATATTTGGTATTTCTGTGAATACTTCTCTAATAGCTGATGGTTGTATTTCCTTCATACCTGATTGGAAATCATCATGTGTTACTTCGAGTATTTCTAATAATTCGGGAGTAATTAATTTATCAGCGTTTTCAATATCTGGGAGAAATCTTCTTAAGGCTTTCATTGCTGATTCTCGACAGAGAGCTTGTAGGTCAGCACCAACATAGCCATGAGTTTTTTCTGCAAAGAAATCTAAATTAACGTCTTCTGCAAGAGGCATTCCTCGAGAGTGAATTAACAAGATTTCTCGACGACCATCTCGATCTGGAACACCGATTTCGATTTCTCGATCAAACCGTCCGGGTCTTCTTAGAGCAGGATCAATAGAGTTTGGTCTATTAGTTGCACCAACAACAATTACTTCTCCTCGAGAAACCATCCCATCCATTAAGGCTAGTAATTGAGCAACAACTCTGCGTTCAACTTCCCCGGTAACATCAGCTCGTTTACTTGCAATTGCATCAAGCTCATCAATAAAAACTATTGTAGGAGCTTTTGCTGAAGCATCTTTGAAAATTTGTCGAAGTCTTTGCTCAGATTCACCATAAAACTTTGACATGATTTCTGGACCATTTATTGTCACAAAATTTGAAGCACTTTCGTTAGCAACAGCTTTTGCGATAAGTGTTTTTCCACAACCGGGTGGACCATGTAAAAGAACCCCTTTTGGTGGATCAATTCCAAGTTTCAGGAAGAGTTCTGGGTGCCTCATTGGTAGCTCGACCATTTCACGGATACGACGAATTTGGTCACCAAGACCTCCTATGTCTTCATATGATGTGCGAGGTAGAGCTTCTTCTGAAACTTGAACGGGTTTATCAATGACTTTTAGTTCAGTATCTTCAGTGATTCGTATGATTCCTTTAGGAGTTGTAGATGTAACTGTAAAAGGTAAAGATTTACCTAAAATTGGAATTAGAACAGTATCGTCCTCTGTTAAAGGATAACCTAATAATTTTCTTTTCACAAAATTCTCGAAACTATAATCAATAGCAACTGGTGTTTGGAAAGGTGCT
>DAOVHJ010000274.1 GCA_030671945.1 Candidatus Heimdallarchaeota archaeon | reverse complement strand
GAATACGTAGATACAATAGATTTGCACTTTACCACCTCGAGATGACAGAACGACAGAATATTTTGCGTTCCTGGCGCCCTTGGGGACCATTTGCTAAAACTGGAAGCGGGAAAAGATTCCACAGAGATTATTTTGCTCGAGAATTCATGCGGCAAAAGGCAAAAATAGATCCCATTCTAAAATTGCGAAACAAGACTATTGGCTATCGACTTCACCTTGGCAAGGGAACAAACACAGTCTTCGGAACTCCACTAGGAGCACGTTATGTTATTGATGCTTTTTATCAGGATCCTCCGGAAATCAAAACACAGAATAAGGAATTCCTTGAAGAATTATTGACTTATTATGGTATTAAGAAAACATTCGATGCAGATGTGGAGCTTGAAATCGTAGGAAGATATCATAAAGAAAACCAATCCTTACTCGTTTTTCTTATTAATAGAGGGAAGAAGAAGGAAGGAACATTCAAAATCCTCATTCCTGCGAAAACTCGCTTACCTAAAAACGAATCACTAAACGTTGAAGTTTTGTACACTTATAGTAAATCAGGGATAAATCTACAAGAAACTACTCTTGAGGAAATGAAAAGCAAAGGACTGAATTTTAGTATCAAGAAAGATGATTGTGTGGTTCTTCGGTTCTCTCCAAAAAACAAAAAAAGAAGAGCAAAAAATAGCTAAACTAAAATTATCAGTAATTACTTCTTTTCTTCTTCTCTAATCTTTGTTATCGCTTTATCGATTGTCAAGTCTTCAAGCTCTTTTGCTCTATCATAATGCTTCCCACAGAACCAATCTGCATAAGGTGGATGACCTACACCATTTATTCGATTCATTTTTCGATCCCAAACCTTATCAGAGAAGCGTTTCTTGTAATAAATTACTCCCCCTTCATTTTCTTCTAAATCTATATCGCAGATTGCACATACAGGAGGTCTCATTGGTTTTTCCAACTATTCTTTTTTGATTATGAGCTACTTCTTTTAACTTGAAGATAAATAAATTTTAGGGAGAAAAAAAGTGTATTTATTGGAAAAATGAATGTTTTAGAAAAAAATCTTATTAAACCTTGTAACCTTACTTTGTTTAATTATGACCCAATGTTAAATTGGATATTATTGGTGAGGGATTATTAGCATTGTCAGATAAGAAATTAAAATTTTGTTCTCTTTGTGGGTCTAATGTAAATATTGATGATTCCTTCTGTAATAATTGTGGAGTAAGTTTAGATGAAACTGTTGTCTTGGATTCCACAATACCTTTGAATCAATCAGTTAGTCAGACACAGGCAACTCCACATGTGGTTGCGGAGAAACCTTATGTCAAAACTAGTGTACATATGCCTAAGGTTTCGTTAATCGCAGGTGCTATTGCTTTTGTAGTTAGTAACTTACCTTTTGTAAGATTTATCTGTATACCATTTTGTATTGTTTCAGTACTTTTTGGATATATTATTTTATCACGAAAAGAAAAGAAACCAGGTTTTGCTATAGGTGGTATAATTTTAGGTGTGTTAGCACTCGCATCCTGGGTTACTTCTTGGTTCATTGATTGGTGGTGGTATATTTTATAGGAGAATAAAATATTTCATATAACAAGAGATTAATTTGGAGGATAGATAATATGTCAAGTAAAAGTAGCAAATTTTGTTCTCATTGTGGGACAACAGTAAAATTAGATGATGTTTTCTGCAATAATTGCGGAGCGAGTTTAGAAGATACAATAGAACCTACTGTTAATTTGCCGGTTCAACCTGAACTTTATACACAAACAACCCACACACAGCACCAAACAGTGTATGTTCCAAAACCCAGTTCTTTAAATAATGTAGCAATTGTAGCATTAGTTTTAGGAATTATTTCGGTTGTTGTTCAATTCCTTCCTGTTGTTTCGTTTGCAGCAAGCATAAGCGGAATTATAGCTATCGTTACTGGAGCTGTTAGTATGCAAAGAACTCAAAAAAAATACTTTGCATTAGCAGGAATTATTCTCGGAGTAATAGGTATAGTTCTCTGGATTTTGAGCTTTGTATTTGGTTTCAGACTCTACAGCTTTTGGTGGTAGATACTTGGCAAATAATTAGATTGATAGAAAGAAACTGTTTAGACACTAGCAAATATTAAAAAGAAAGAAATCTAATTGAAATTAAGTTATTTATTGGTTGGGAGAAGATTAATTCTTGACAAATGAAAATACAAGCTCTTGCCCAATGTGTGGACATAGTATAAAAGATGATGATGTATTTTGTAATAGTTGTGGTGCAAGTTTAACTGAAACAGTGGAAATTACAGCAGAAATTTCTATTATTGATGAACAGACTGTATATACAGTTCAGCCACAGCAGATGCAATCTGTTGTGGTGGATTATCCACGTGAACGCCGTAACATTGTAGCAATAGTCTCCCTGGTTTTTGGCATACTTGCTGTTGGATTTTCAATTGCTCCTTTTATGTGGTGTTTGATGTTTCTCTTTAGTCCATTAGCTTTCATACTTGGAATGATAGGAGTTTTCACTCAAAAAAGGAGATATTACGCTGTAGCAGGTATTGCTTTAGCAATAATTGGAGCTCTCTTGTATATACTACAAATGCGAGGAATATTTTTGATACCTTACTAACTCTTGCAACAAATAAATCTAGGACTCATTATCCTTTCGATCTTAATATGGACACTCGACAGTATCAAAGGGGCATTCTTTTTCCCGGTAAAGTAGTGTTAATACTAGTGTATACGTCCAACGAATATGATTCTCTACTTTGAATAGTTCATCATAGAATTCTTCATCCGCATAACCTGGTTTTTTGTCAAGACGATTTATAGCAAAAGGAAAAATCCCATCTGGATGCAAATCAACAAAGGAGACTTGATAATTCTCGAATAATTTATCGAAAAATTCAGCAATATATTGAGTAATATTTTCTAACGTTTCATCATCTTTAATCTGGTATTGCTTTATGATCTCCTCTGCCCACTCATCAAATTGTGCTTTTTTCAGTTCTGGTATTTCTTTTATTGCGTTCATTTCCGCATCAACTCTTGAAACAAGTTTATTTCTTCAACAATAAACAATTAACGAATGAGTAAATAGTTCATTCTCTTTTGAAAATAAAGAAATTCATGGAAAAATCGTAAGAAGTTATTCCTTGTTTTTTTCCTCGATGAAATCATCATTAAATACTTATCATAGAAATTATAAACAGCAAACTACCACACATCGGACAGTGGATTACCATGAAGTCTGCACTTGATATTTTACGAGAGCACATGCTGATTGATGGGTATGAAATTATATTCGATTTAGAGAAAAGCACCCCATTTTATATTCATGATAAACTTACTGGAAACCAGTATTTAGATTTCTATACTTTCTTTGCATCTGCACCATTAGGATGCAATCACCCGAAAGTTCGAACTAAGGAGTTTATGGATAAACTAGCTAAAGCAGCTGTGAACAAACCTTCTAGTTCTGATAGCTATACCGAAGAAATGGCTGAATTTACAGATACTTTTAGCAAAATCTGCATGAAGGATAACTTTCAGTATCTCTTCTTAATTTCCGGTGGAACCTTAGCAGTAGAAAACGCACTCAAAACTGCATTTGATTGGAAAGTAAGAAAGAACTATGAAGTTAATCCTAAAGATCACATTGGACAACAAGTTATTCATTTCCAAAAAGCCTTTCATGGTCGATCGGGGTATACTATGTCTCTAACCAACACTTTTGATCCTAGAAAAATAGCTAATTATCCAAAATTCAAATGGCCAAGAATTCATGTCCCGACAATTATTTTCCCTCTTGAAGATCATCTTGAGGAAGTTATAAAACAAGAAGAAAGAGCTCTTAGAGAGATCGATGAAGCAATAGAGAAGAATCCTCGAGATATTGCATCTCTTATCATTGAACCAATTCAGGCTGAAGGAGGAGACAATCACTTTCGACCAGAATTTTTCAGAGCACTAAGAAATGTCTGTGATCAAAATGATATTATGCTTATTTTTGATGAAGTGCAAACT
>DAOVHJ010000180.1 GCA_030671945.1 Candidatus Heimdallarchaeota archaeon | reverse complement strand
TTAATAAGAAGAGATTATCACTAAACAGACTTGTTGAAGCTATATCTATTACTCCAGCAAAGAGATTCGGTTTGTATCCACGAAAAGGAGAAATCCAAATTGGTGCAGAAGCGGATCTTGTAATCATTGATATGCAAAAGGAATATACTTTGAAAAATGAGGATATGTACACAAAATCTAAAATTACAGTTTTTGATGGAATGAACATACAAGGGAAAATAGAGAAGACAATAGTAAGAGGTAAACTCGTTTATGATAATGGCAAGTTTCTAGTGAAGAAGGGTTATGGTGATTATATTACTCCAAATTCGGATTGTATCTCCTAATTTTACTTGTGGAAACACCGTATTTTACTAAACCAGTTGCAATAATCAATGCGCAAACAACCCCGTCTAAAACCGGGACTCCGAGTTTTTTCTGCATTTTCTTATCCAGTCCGGTCATTCCTGCACATCCAAGCACAATAACCTCAGCCTTATCCTCTTCAATTGCTAATTTGGCTGCTTGCAGGTATTTTTCTTCACCACTTAGCTTGCTTACATCACCTTCCGGAGCTCTAACGGAAGCCATTGCATCTTGGAGATGATATTTTCTAATCACTGCTTCTTTGTTGGGAATCGAGTGCTTTGCCCCTGAAACCACAGAAAATTTGTGACCAAGCATTGATGCTATTTTCATTGATGCTTCACCAATACCGACAACAGGTATCTTAGTGATTTCTTTTAGAGCATCAAGATTAGGATCGCAATGACAAGCATTGATGAAGGCATCAAATTTCTCTTCATTTTCCTTCACTAGTCGAATCATTCCTGGTGCTGTTTTAACTTCATCCTCATAAGTTTCAATGAATCTTGGTGCATCTGGATTGGATTGACATACGACTTCGTATTCACCTTTAGCAAAATTATCTGCTGTTTTCTGAATTGCTTTTGTCATCTCCAAATCACTATTTGGATTAATAATTAATATTTTCATTTTTCATACTCCTTAGCGAGAGCTCTTACTCTCGAGATAGTTTCCATTAAAGCTTCAGTTGTTACGACAGGGGAAATTGCAACAACTCGTAAAACTACTTTATCATCCAGTTTTGTTAGCGAAATTGTTCGTTCTCGTTCTGCCATAATTCTATCATACACATATCGTTGCAGGTTATCTAACTCTTTCTCCGGAAAGTCTTTTGGAATAATCCTGAAACAAAGGATACCAGTATCCGGTTGGTGATTTAATTCTATATCATCTTCTTTCTTTAATTTCTCATAGAATTTCTTTATCGCTACAAGTGGTGCTCGAAGTCTTTCTATAACTTTAGTCATTCCTTGATGTCTTAGAGAAGTAACAAGTGATAAGGCAGAGAATGGTCGAGTTGAGGGAGGAGATTTTAATCCCGGATTTGGTTCTGGATCTTCCTTACGATTAAAATATTCGCTATAAACAGACATCCTTCCGAAATCCTCCCAGCGTTGAACAAAAAGCAATGAATTTGGTATAGGAACACCTAATTGTTTATGGGGATTCCAACACAATGAATCTGCTAGTTCAGCGCCTTCGAAGAAGTGTTTCCACTCAGGAACCAAACTATACGCAAAACCATAAGCTCCATCTATATGTAACCAAGCACCAATATCCTTGCAAATTTTCGCAATTGGTAAAGCTGGGTCTACTGAACCAGTAGATGTAGTACCAGCAGTGATGAAAACACAGAAAATATCCTTGAATTCTCGTATTTCTTTTACTGTTTCCTTTATTTGATTAACATCAATTCTTCGATTTTTATCAACAGGTAAGAATCTAAGACTTTCTTCTCCTAATCCTAACATACGAGCAGCATGCTTTACAGAGAAATGAGCATCAATTGAAGTTAAGACAACTAATCGATTAAGATCTTTAAAACCCTTCAAACCTTTTTCTGCAAGATTAAATCCTTCCTTTTCTGCTTGCTTGTGTAGTGCTAGATATAGTGCTTCTTGATTTCCATAAGTTCCAGAAGCCATGAACGTAGCATCAGAATTCGGTGCAAAACCAAAGAGTTTGCATAAAGCTTTGCAGCAGAGTTCTTCAAGCATAACTCCGCCAGGTGAAACCTGCCAGTTTGTCACTCCCTGATTATATGATAGTGCAATTTCTGAACCCAACTTTGCTCCATCTTCAGGAAAGGCATTAAACATGGATTGAAAACCAGGTTGATCATATCTCATTAAATGAGGAATTAAACGTTCTTCTATCATCTCATTTAGTGCATCAAGTGATAGTCCTTTATCATGAAAATCAACAAGTGGATTCAAATCTTTAGTCATTTCTTCTGGAGTAGCTTTTGAGCTTATTGGAATTCTGTTTTGTTTACTCATTTTAATCAACATCTTTGTATTGGAAGTCACAGGCTCTCTTAAGCAGAGATAAATTTCTGGTAAGTAGATAATCAAGACTAAAGTTAAAGCTTTTTACCTTTGAAAAGGGTCTTGTTAAAATTGGAGAGATTCTAGGTGAAAATTCCGGAAATTTATGCAAATAGAAATATCGTGTTATCAATGGCAGGTTCAGGGAACCCTTGGGATTATTTCATACCCTCAAGTAAACTTACATTAAGAGCACTACATGATGGTTATTCCATAGCTGAAATTCAGGAATTATTTCAGGTGACAGAAGAAAAACTCCAAGAAAAAATAGATTTACTAATGGATGCAAACCTTCTAAGAAAAGAAAATGACAATTATTACCCCACTTTTTTGATTGCTGATGAGAAGGAAACATTAGAGACCTTTAATCATTCAAAGATATTTGGTAGAATTATTGCTGATGAATTAACAAAAAATTGGGAAGAAATTGAAAACAAATTTGCTGAGCTTGAAATAAGTCAAACCTTTTCAATCAAAGATCTTTCACTAGCTTTAGTTGGTTCTAAAATTCTAGATATAGGACTTCTTGAAGCATTAGTGAAAGATAGAACATTATTGATACCAGCACCAAAACGTCCAAGCCCTAAAAGACCTGATGCCCAATATTATTTTTTCATGCTTGATGGAGAAGTAGAATATTTAGGGAAATATGGTGAAGAATCCAGAGATTTGCCTTGGGAAAATTGGCACTTTTTTACTTTCGGATTAAATATTGTGAATGTAAAGTACAATGAACCTCGAGGAAGAATAGAGGAAAGGTGTGATGAATTACTAAAAAGCACAGAAGTGAAAACACCAGACGAACTAGCTTCAAAACTAGGTATACCAATTTTGTCTCGAGAAGATTCACTTGTGTGGAAAGAACTCACTGAGAAAGTAGCAAACCGATTATTATTAAGGATAAAAGAGAAAGAAAAGGAATTACTCGAATTTTATAACAACCTAAAGATTAGCAAATATACAAACAATAGTCTTGGAGAATTCATATGCTGGTATATTCACATAGCTTACTCTTGGGCGATTGATTATCTTGTTGAGGAAGAAATTATCTTTATGCCTGCTGAAAAATTTGGATCTCTAATTATTTATACTAAAGGACCACAAGGATTGTTAGTAAAATAATGACCTATTCTTCGATTTTTTCAACAAAAAACGAAACAGGTCGAATACCATCAGGACAAGTAGTATATGCAGTTCCGGGTTCGAAAGCAGGATAATTACCTCCAAATCTAAACATCTTGATAGTTGGGTAAATCGCTGCCCATGCTGAACTGCAGAAATTCTCAGGCATATTTCCATCAATGCTGACGAATGTTTCTCCTTCCTTCAAATCACACTTTACTACTTTTTTACCGGATGGTAGATAAAAATCGCGACCAATCACATCCTTCGGTTCAAACCTTTTTACAACAGATATCTTAAATTTCACCTAAATACACATCTCCATTTAATAGATTAGTAATTATTCCTCTACTCGTTCTAATTTGAAACAAACAGGTCGAATGCCATCTGGGCAAGCAACAAACATTGTCCCCGGTTCAGTCCAGCTTTCCCAGAAATTTCCGCCAAAAGCAAGAACCATAGCTTCTGGTTGAATTGCTCTCCAACCGAAACCACAGAAACCTTCTGGTTTCTCACCATCTTTTGAAATCAACACTTGCCCCTCTTGAAAAACAGGGCACTCAGGTATGATTTCTCCTTTAGGATTTATGTAATCCTCACCAAAAACATCTTTGGAATTAAATTTCTTGATTACAGTAACTTTTACATTCGCCAAAAAAATCCCCCGATTAACTGGTTATTATATTCAATATTACATTACTATATAAAATTCACATTAGTCTTAAAAAACAAATGTTGAAATTTTATTCTCAAAATTTTGAGAATCAATTCTGGAGTTCTGCTAATGTTTATAATATCTTAAATAATTAGATAAAATGATTCAGTAAATATTGTTGAACTGAAATTATTGCTTAATCATAAGCTAGGGGTTATTTAAAATGAAGATAAAAGAAGCAGTATTTCTTAGTTTCATTATTTTATTGAGTAGTCTATTTGTTTTATCAAACAATAATTCAGTAATGGGTGAGGAACTAAGTTTAACAAAAATAGGACAATTTGAGGAGTGTTATTTTGCTTTTGACGTGCAAGTAGTGAATAACATAGCTTACATAGCTGATGCTGGCAATGGTTTCTGGATTCTAAATGTGAGTAATTCAGCTGAGCCAACAGAATTATCTCATAAACTATTAGGCGGTGTAGAGCACTGTGTATATGTTGAAAATAATATTGCTTTTGTTACGGATTATAATAATGGGTTAATAATTTTTGATGTCACTAATCCTTTCAATCCACTACAAATTGGTCAATATACTAATGGAAATGCAATTAGTTTTGTTGATATTGAGAATGATTTAGCTTGTATAGGAGATCCCTTCCTATCGATACTTAATATTAGTGATTTAGCACTCCCAACAGAAATTTATCGGGATGAAGATTTACCAGTAATTGATTTAATTATAAAAGAAGATATTCTTTTCTGCTTAGAACTTTTTCAAGGACTGACAGTTCTAAACATTAGTAATCCTGCTTTGCCTGTGGTAATTGATCAATGGATAAGTGCAGGCCCATTGTATCGGGATATTGAGATTCAAGATGATGTCATTTTTATTGCAAGCAATGTTGGATTAAAAGCTCTAAATATTAGCAACCTCGCAAATCTTCAAGAGCTTGTTTTAGATACAGGTGGTAATGCAGTAAGAAGCTTAGATATTTCAGATAATTTACTCTATTTATCTGAATCTGATGAGAATCTAATAGCATTTAACATTACAGATATTGATAGCATCGAGAAAGTTGGTCAGTATACAGAGTCTGGTGGGGTTATAAATTCAATTTTTGTTTCAAATGATGTTATTTATACCACCGCTGAAAGTGATGGATTAATAATCATTGGAAAAGGATCAAGTACTAACACAACAGGACTAAATTTGTACTTTGCGTTTTTAATTCTACCAATAATAGGAGTTAAAATGGTTATCCAATTAAAACGTAGAAGGAAAATTAGAGAACCCAACACGATTTGAAATAGTTACGTTAAATCGTTTGTTCTTTTATTTCTTTGTTTTATCAGCATCTTCTTTTTTGATTACTTTCGAAAACATTTGTATTAGAAACTTTCCAGATTGAGCGAAAAATCGTTTCCGGAATGAAGGAAAT
>DAOVHJ010000079.1 GCA_030671945.1 Candidatus Heimdallarchaeota archaeon | reverse complement strand
CATCAAATCTGGCCCTGATTATCATTGATCTGATTATGAGTCAGGCGCCCATTCTGGCGAATGAACACGCATGGACATCCGAAACCAGGCTAGGCTACCTCGACTCGTATACCTAGCTTGTTTTGTTCTTTTCCTTATCTGTTTTAAGCATTTCTCTTTTTTTGATAAAATCATTTCTTGTTAAATATTTCTTTTATAGTTTAAAGCGATGAATATTTTAAATAGTTCAAGCTATTCCATTCATAAAACTTATTCTGAGAAGATGAAAGGATTGACAGAGAAAAAAGTTACTGAAGAAGAATTGATAAAGAAGGCTAAAAGACCTGCAAAAGAGGCTATGAAATTGCACCCTTATTATCAAGGGAAAATGCAAACTGTTCCTAAGTGTTCTATTTGGGGATTTGATGCCTTTAGCGTTTGGTACACTCCTGGGGTTGCAGCACCATGTTTGGCAATAAAGGAGAATAAAGATTTAGTTTATGAGTATACTAATAAAGCAAATTTAGTAGCAGTAGTCTCAGATGGAACAAGAGTACTAGGGTTAGGAGATATCGGTCCTGAAGCAGGATATCCAGTATTTGAGGGCAAATGTTTACTTTTCAAATACTTGGGTGGTGTTGATGCAGTTCCTCTCTGTTTGGATACTAAGGACCCTGAAGATATTATCCGAACAGTTAAACTCATTCAACCATCATTTGGAGGTATTAACTTAGAGGATATTTCTAAACCCAAGTGCTACAAAGTGCTTGAAGCGTTAAGAAATGATCCTGAAGTTGAAATCCCAGTTTTTCACGATGACGCTCAAGGAACTGGCACTGTTGTTCTTGCTGGTGTTCTTGGTGCTCTGAAATTTGTTGGTAAAGACCTTGACCAAGTCAAAATTGCTATGCTTGGTGTAGGCGCAGCAAACACTAGAACTGCATACTTATTAATTGCTGCGGGTGCTAATCCAGATAATATTATCATGTGTGATTCAAAAGGCATTATCAATGATAAACGTCAAGATATTATTGCACAGAAAGAATATGACCCATTCAAATATGATTTAGCTCATAAAACTAACAAAGATGACATTAGTGGTGATTTTGGTGATGCTACCAAAGGTGCAGATGTAGTAATATCTGCTGCTCGTTCTAAACCTGGAACTATAAAAGAAGAATGGATATCTCATATGGCAAAAGATTCCATTGTTTTTGCTTGTGCTAATCCGCTTCCTGAAATTTGGCCTTGGGATGCAAGAGATGCAGGTGCTAAAGTAGTTGGCACTGGACGCAGTGATTTTCCAAATCAGATCAACAACAGTTTAGGATTTCCAGCTATTTTCCGTGGAGCATTGGATGTTCATGCGAAAACGATTACAGATGAAATGTGTATTGCTGCTGCACATGCTCTAGTTGAAGTTGCAGAGAAGAATGGTTTGAAGGAAGACTATGTGATACCCAAAATGAGTGAAACTGAAGTCTATTTACTCGAGGCTACACGAGTAGGAATGAAAGCTATTGAACAAGGGATAGCAAGAAATGAAATGGAAGAAGAAGAGCTTTACAAAATCGTTTCAGACAAGATAAAATATGCTCGTAACTTAACAGATCTATTAATGGAAACTAACTATATAAAACCAAGAATTTAGTTTCCACTTTCTTTTATTTTTCACTTTCAGCAAAGATAATTAGTGATAGTATTTGTGTGATACCACTGATTATTCCAATTATTAACCAGGCATTCCTGTTTGCTACTTGTTCCAGACTCAGTTGCAGACCGATGAAAGGTTCTATCATAAAATCCGTTGCGACGGCTAGTTGATACATAAACGTCCATTGATATGCTTCTGGTAGACCAAATGCAAATTGAGTTACAAAATTCACTAGGAAGGGTATTATATAGAAAATGAATAATGTTGGAACTATGGCTATTGAACTTGCGAAGCCAAAAAAGTTCGCGATTATAACAAATAAAGTGGTTATTGATATTGCTAGAAATGCACCTGCTGATATTAGAAAGAATGATTTTACTATTAGCAGGAATGTTAACGAGACTCCTGTCCAAATCCAGAGTATTAGATTGAATACTATTATGCCAAGTAGTCCTGTTAAAATGGTCCCCAAAAATGCAGTTATTGCATGAGCAATGTAGAGATTAGTTTTTCTGACTGGTAATGCAAAATATCTCTTCATACTGTCATCGGCTACTTTTCCAAAACTATCTAATGTCAACATAATTCCTATCATTTGTAAGAGGAATTGCCCAATATTCACAAATCCAGCTGCGCTGAAAGATCGAAAGGCATCTACTCCAAAATCTAGTAGTAATGCTTCATAATCACTTGCAATTGAATTCAAGAATATAATTGCGGGAAGCAAAACAAAGGATAAAGCAATGAAGAATTTTAATGTTAGAATTATTCTTTTGAATTCGTATCTTACTATTTCACTTGTTTCCCTGATTTCTAGGAGGGGATTTCTTTCTGTGATTTGCATAAATAAACGACTGAAAAAGTTCTTTTTTTGAGGTTTATGAATTTCTGATTCCATCATTAATCACCTAAGAAGATTCCTCCGTTTCCGTTTTGGTTCTTCTTTGTTCAACAAATGGTCTGAATGAAAATACTAAGATTTTATTCTCTTGAAGACGATTTACAATTGAGGTACTAATTTGCAAAGCATTTTCTGATCGAACTAAGATTTTTCGACCCGAAAGCTCGAAATCCTCTTCTCCTATAACTTTTACAATTTCCTTTTCAGAGGGAGCGTCTTGTGCTAGGATAATTTCCATTGACTTGCATCGTTTTGTAATAACCTCTGTAATTGGTCCATCGACTATTATTCGTCCTCTATCCATGAGGATTAAACGATCACTCATTACTAATGCATCTTGGATATTATGAGTAGACATGATGACTGTTTTTGCTTTGTTTTTAACGTAATCTTGTACTAATTGATAGACCTTCAATTTCCCTTGAACATCTATAAAGGCAACCGGTTCATCAAAGAGAATGATCTCTGGATCACCAATAATTGCTAATGAAAGACTAAATCTTTGTCTCATACCTGAGGACATTAATTTTGGAGGTAGGTCCCACCATTTTGCTAAGCCAATTAATTCTAATAATCTATCAGTCTCTTGCAATGCTTCTCTTCTAGAAAGTCCTCTCAAAATTCCGAAATGAATTAGAGATTCTTTACATGGAGTATTCAAATAGAAATTTAGCTCGGAGGGCAAGTAACCGATGCTTTGTTTCACTTTTAACGGATTCCATCGAACATTATAATCTTTAATGTAGATTTGACCCTTTGTTGGTTTGAGTAAACCCATTATTGATTTCATTAAAGTTGATTTTCCAGCACCATTTGGACCGAATAAACAAATTCTTTCACCTTTTTTGATTGTGAAATTGATATCTCGTAATGATGTTACTCTGGCCCGGGATATGTATCGCCCGAAGATTTTTGATACGTTCTCCACTCTAATAATAGGGTCCATTTAGGTTCCTCAATATTTTTCTTAAACTATAAGGTAATGGTATTTCAAAGTTAAAATTCTTCCTAGTTGTTAGGAAAGTCAGACAATAATTTTATAACAATTGTTTTGTTTTACTTGAAATTAATAGAAACAATAAATACTAACAAGCTAGTAAGTATATTTGTGAATGTGAGTACTATCATGCTGGTTAGAAATAGAATTCCTATTAAAACGACCATTAAGGTTTCACTTATCATTCTCTGTATTTTCTTTGTAGATTTAACCAGCAAACTCGTTGAAACTAATCCCATGTCAGTTAATGCTCAGGAAGAAGAGGATCAATTCCCTTTTGTTGGGATGAAATTACTTTATGATATCACCCAATCTACTGGCAGTATAATTGCTGCTTCAGGAACATTATCTATTGATTACCTAACTATGCTAGATGAGACTCATATTTTTGGAGAATTCCATGTTGAAGTTGTTTCGCCTTTAGATTTCTATAATGAAACCACGGGTGGAAGTGAAGACTTACTTACTCGGCATTTAGATATCGCTACTGAAAACACCTATATTATTTGGTTGTTTTGGGATTACTTCTTCGACAGAACAGAAGAAATTGTTCCAACAATAATGTGGGTTTTCCCAAGGGATCTCGTGTTTAATTCCACTGTAAAAATACAGAATTATACTACTACAACAACCAGAAGTGAGTCCATTATAATATTAGATAAATATTACGAGGTTTTCGTGTTCAGAACTTATGGTAGCACTCTAAACATGACTTTGTTATATGGGTATGCGAGACATGGTAGTAGTGATTGGTATGGATTATTATTCTATATGGCTGGATATTTTATAGAACCTGTTACTGAAAGGAGAATGGCTGTTTTCTTCAAGCTAAGGGAAACAAATGCTGAACTTCTTCCACTTAAGGACATTAATCAAAACACAATCTTTAGCATAACAATTACGTTTTACGGGGTTGTCATTGTCGGGACAATTATCTTTAGATTAAGAAAAAGAAGGGAATTAGTGGGTGGGGAAATATAACTCTTAAAAAAACTAAAAGAAAATCCCATAAAAAGATTTAAAGATTATTAAAGAAAATTCGATTCAAGAACTGAACATAAACAGTGAGGAATAATTATGAGTAGCACTGAAATTTCCAAACCAAAGAAAACTGTACGATTCGCTGCCTGGAGAGAATATCCACTTGAAATCAAAATTATGGATCTCGCAGCTTTAGCATGGTTAGCAGTCGGAATCATTGAAATGATATTCTACTTACTTGGAACAGAACTAAATGAACGAGTTTTTCCCATTGTATTCTTGCCATTCTTCATGTTTATAGTTACAATCTCTTTAAGACTTAGATTACTTGACAAACCTGATACTCTAAAAAATACCTTCATAATATGGACTGCTATTTTCATTCTAATGGTCATAGCTGCAACTTTGGTATTGATCTTTTATCCACCATTTAGTCATTAGTGAATTTTAATGGTGCTAATATCTTTTCTTAACCTAGAGGGCATAAGGTGGGATTTTATACCTCATATCACAAATAGTTATTAAGAAGATATTTCCTATAAAAAATACTAGAGTGGGATAAAGAGCTATTAGGTGTTAAGATTTGTTCCAGAAGAAATTAGAAGAATTACAATCAGTGACAAAAGAGCTTCTTGACAAATTGGAATCGAAGGGGTTTTCAACAATCGAATCTATTAGTTGGTTAAATCCTGAAGAATTATCCGAAAAAATCGGCATTGACCTTGAAATTGCACAGACGATAATAACTGAAGCCATTTCTAATATAGATCAAAAACCTATTTCTGCAGCAGATTTATTGCTAAAGGAAGAGAAACGCCTAAAGATCTCGACTGGTTCAACAGAATTAGATAAGCTCCTTGGAGGAGGTATTTTCACTGGAGAAATAACTGAAGTATCTGGTGAATTTGCATCAGGTAAAACCCAACTATGTTTCCAATTATGTATCAATGTTCAATTACCCCTAGAACAAGGTGGTTTAGAAGGAGGAGTGTACTATATTGATACCGAAGGAACATTTTCTTCTACAAGAATAGTACAAATGGCTCAGAGCAATGGATTAGATCTGAAGAAGCTTCTTAGTAACATTGCTGTAACCAGAACATACAATTCAGATCATTTAACCTTCCTAATAAGCAATGTTGAACAGATAATTAAGGAAAGAAATATCAAATTATTCATAATTGATTCGATAGCCTCTCATTTTCGAGCAGAATATGTTGGTGATGACAGGTTAGTTTCGCGACAACAAGCTATTATGCGCTTAGCAGAAACAATGAAACAACTATTAGAGAAGTTTGAAATAGCAATTGTAGTAACAAATCAAGTCATAGCTACTATGGATGATAGTCTGTTTGACAAATCACCTCATCCGGCACTTGGTTTTGCGTGGGCGCATCGACCACACCAAAGAATACTTTTACGTAAAGGTAGAGACCAAGCTCGTATTGCTAGAATGTATGATTCCTCACGATTACCTGATAGAGAATGCGTATTCTTTGTCACAGAAAAAGGAATTTCTGACAAAGCAAAGAAGTAATAGGACGATTACTAAATCATTCTTTAGTGAGAGTTATATGTTGATCCCAGTATTCTTCTTTTATTTTTAATGTTTGAAAAATTTCTTTTGCAGATATTGCTCCAACTCGTATTATCTGTGGGGAAGATTCCATCACGAAATCTATAATAGTTGATGGTTTGTTTTTTTCTAAGGATCCGGCATCAAAAATCAAATCAACATCCTTTTCAGCTATTGTTTCCAAAACATCATCAATTGAATATGGAGATTTTTGGCCAGTTTGGTTTGCGCTCGTTGATACAATTGGTTTTCCTAAATTTCTAACTATGTTTTGAACAAATTCATTATTTGAAATGCGAAAAGCAATTCTATCCTTATTTAGAACATCAGGGATTAGGTTTTTCTTTTTTAGAGCAATTACTAAGGGACCTGGATAGAATTTTTCAATCAAAAGCTTAGCATTTTCTTGCATAAAAGCTATTTTGTCAATCATTTCAAGACTATCTACAATTACTGATAGGGATTGATCATGTGGTCTTGATTTAATTTCATAAATTTTTTTAATTGCTTGTTTATTAAAACTGTCACATCCTAAACCATAAGCTGTTTCTGTAGGATAAACTATGATACCTCCTTTCTCCAGTACTTTTACAGCTTTGTCAATTGTTTCTTTCTTTGGCTTTCGAATGTCTACTTTAATTATCATTTCAACCACTCAATGATTATTTTACTTGATGCTTAGTTTTTACCAGATAATTTTTACATCATCACTTCTCCAATCCGGTAAAACCAAAGATTCTTCTGGTTTTAAACTGCCAGCTGCTTTGTATTGTAAAATTCCTCCCCAAGCTATCATTGTTCCATTATCACTTGCATATCGATATGGACAAATTAGCATTTTTAACTGCCAATCTTCACAGATTTCTTGAAGCATTGATTGAAATCTTTTATTTCGAGCGAACCCTCCCACTACTAGTAATTCCTTTGCTCTAGTATGGGCAATAGCTCTTTCAGCTATCTCTGTTAGCATAGAGAGAGCTGTTTCTTGCAAACTGTATGCAGCATTTTCTATTGATACACCCTCTTCTTTAACAAGTCGTATTGCAGCAGTTAATAATCCAGAGAAACTTACGCTCATCCCTTTCACGCTATAGGGAAGCTCAAAATACTCTGTTCCTTTGGCGGCAACTTTATCAAATACTGGTCCTGGCCACGGATTATTAGGGTCATGGATTCCTACTTCTCGAGAGAATTTATCGAAGCAATTGCCTATTGAAATATCCAAGGTTTCTCCGAAAATTGTATAGTAATCATCAACAAGTGATGAAATTTGTGTAGTTCCTCCACTCACCATAAGAATTACAGGATCCTTTGCTTTTGTTAATATTTTTCCAATTTCTATATGACTAACTACATGATTTACTCCAACTAATGGAATGTTATAGAAGCCAGAGAGAGATCGAGCAATCACTGCTCCTGTTCTCAAGCATGGTCCCATTCCGGGACCTCTCGAGAAAGATATTAATGTTATATCCTTTGGTTTGAGTTGTGCTTCTTTCAGAGCCTCTTCAATCAGAGATGATGCCTTATTACTGTGATGTCTCGCAGCCTCTCGAGGATGGATTCCCTCACCAAACGGGGGCATGTAGGATGATTTTACATCACTGTATTCCTTCCCTTTAGAATCAATTATACCTATACCTAATGTATGTGCGGTACTTTCGATACCTAACGAGATTATGAAATCCTCTTCTGGCATTTTATCTTAGACCTTAATTGTGTTTTACTGTATCTCTATATTCAGTTCCCACTATTCGATTTAAAAAATTCTGCTTGAGATAAAAGAATAAATGATAGGTCAAGTAGAAAAGGACAATTTTTTGCTTATTTTGTTAACTCTAATGGAAAAACAGTTGCTAACGCATTGTAAATTGTTTGATTGACATAACTATCTGCATCTGAGAGAATTAATTCAATAATTTCTTCCAAAGAATTTCCTTCTTGATCCTTAATCGTATCTAAATGTAATAATGCGGAAAGTGTAGGTTCTGCATTATGTGCGTATTTACCTTCCTCAATTTTCTGGTATCCTGCACTAACTAACAATTTATGTACTTTTTTGATATCTTTTTCAATTTTCGGTGTTCCAATCCGAAGGATCATAGGTCTAGAGATTTCTACCATTCAACAATACCCCACTATCATAATTTGTCTAATTCTATTACGATCCATTTAATCGCTTCTTCAACACCTTGTCCAGTAGTTGCTACTGTTGGTTGAATATGCCAGCTACGTCTACCCATTTTTAATGGGTCATCTAGATTACAGGCTCGAACAATATCCTCAACAGGCATTGCTCCTACTTTATCTTGTTTATTCGCTACAATAAGAAGTGGAGCATCAGGATATTGAGGATCAAGTAATACTTTCCATAATTCAATTTTCGCTTCTTCTATTCGATCCCTATCTGCGGAATCAACCACAAAAATAATCGCACTTGCACCTCGCATTAAGGTTCCCCAAAGACTTCGAAAATGCATTTGTCCACCGAGATCAAAAATACTCAAGTTAACATTTTCTCTTTTCAAAACTTCAACATTTACACCAATAGTAGGCAATGTTTCAATGTTTTTTTCAAAACGTAAGAAATTTAACATTGTAGTTTTTCCAGCAGAATCTAATCCTACGACTGCAATTTTGAATTGTTTTTTTTGCCGGAATAGTCTTTGTAAGAAGCTCACACAAATCTTCCTCATCAATGATGAATTAGTTTTTTGTCAATTTTTTACTACGAAATCATATTCTTGAATTATATTAATAAATCCATCTAATGTATCAAGTTTGTTGACTTTTTGTCAATCATAAGATAAAAAAAAAGGGATTCAATTTTTGTCGAATCCAATCTTAAACTAAATTAGCTGTTAGCTCTATCGTGTCTAATCTCTCATCGTATTTGATGACACCTTTACTATCAAGGCTTCTTATTACTTTCAAGATAATAACTGGAGGTGTTTTTGAAACTGCTTGTTTTAGTTCATCTAAGCCCATTGCTTGATTTCGATAGGCTAAAACGGATAATATCTCTACTTCAGGAATATCTATTCTTACTTCTTTCAAAAGGAAATCTAAAATTGGACTTAATTGTACTTCTTT